>JAOAAM010000653.1 GCA_026418875.1 Gemmataceae bacterium
AACTGGGACTGCGCTCCAACGCGACGAGGCTCTACGGGCACATCGAGAAACCCGAGCATCGCATCGATCACCTCCTGCGTTTGCGGGAATTACAGGACGAGACGGGCGGTTTCCAAACTTTCATCCCCCTCGCGTTTCACCCGGAGAACACGCGGATGTCGCATTTGCCCAAGGCCAGCGGGGTCATGGACCTGCGGATGATGGCCATCAGCCGCCTGATGCTCGACAATTTCCCGCACATCAAGGCGTATTGGGTGATGCTGGGAATTAAAACGGCGCAAGTGGCTCTCAGCTTTGGGGCTGATGACATCGACGGCACCGTGGTCCACGAGAAGATTTACCACGATGCCGGTTCGGATTCGCCTCAAGAATTGTCCGTCGCTGAGATCCGCCGGTTGATCGAGGAGGCCGGCCGAACTCCAGTCGAGCGCGACACCCTTTACCACGAGGTTGTTCGGGAGTCGGGAAACTGGCGAACCGGCCGACGGCTAGCGCTGGTGTGACACGGCTGACCGCCGGCCCCCGCGCACTCAACCTCATTTCGAGCCGTTGTTATGCGGCATCGCGGCCTGACGAGCCGCCCGCAGCCGTTCTAGAAGGTTGTTTCGGGCGACCGACGTGGTATCCGGGGCACGTCCGAAGGCGGGCACCGCGGCTGGAGCCGCCGGTTGCGGCGGTGGGGCACTGGGCGTCGCAGCGGCGATCGGCGGATCCACCACCACGGTCTTGACCCCTTGGCGGGACGGCGAGATCAGCCGGCTGGGCGTCTTCGGCGGGCCGAAAAGCTGGTCCACCTCGCACTCCTTGACTTCTCGGTTGATATAGATCGTCGTCAATTCGGTGAACGGCACGACGAACAGCAACCCACCTTCCGTGGTTCCCCCAAGTCGGCCACGCACCACCAAATGCGTCGGCTCGACTCGGAATAACGATTCCATCGAGATTTCTGTCCGATTTTGCAGCACCAGGACAAGTTGATTGTGGTATTCGGAAGGTAGTTGTTTGAATAACTTGATCCAGTCCGTGTTCTGCATGATGACTCCCCGCCGAAGCATTGTCCGCCTCTTGCAACGGGCGGCCAATGCAACCTTAGCTCAGGATCGCCGGTCGTGCCGGTTTTTTCTGCCGTTACGTCAAAAACTGATTTGCGAAATCCGCGGGAAAAACGCCCTTTGCTAAAGAAGAGGACCGCGACGAGCCGAAGCTAGGAGTGCCGGTATGCCGGCAGGTCACGAGGCGGAGCTCGTGGCGCCGAGCGTTTTTGCCGCAAAGAGCGACACGCCATGGCATCACCGCATCGGTGGCTGGGGTTGATCCTGCTGGCGACTTGCCTGGTCGGCATCGGGTGCCGCAGCACCTCTGCCCGTCGCTCCGGCGTGCATTCGATTGAAACCACCGCGGCCCATGGCGGCTTGCTGCAAAGCGTTGCCGACGCTCGAAGCGACCCGAAGCCAGAAGTGAGGCCCGCTTCGTACCCCCCCCCGGTTCGGCAAAAATCCACTAGCGCCTGCGGGCACTGAAAGCGATGAGGTCGTCGGC
>JAOAAM010000664.1 GCA_026418875.1 Gemmataceae bacterium
CCCAAATCCCACGCCCACGATCGCCCAACATCCGAGGACGACAAGGAACCGGCGTCTCATGAAAATGACCCCCGCACTATCGGCGATGTCGCCGGAGGGATGACAAACAAGCAAGGCAACTCATCCATACTTGACGATTGAACCCACGAGGTTCAACAACGGACCGAGGAGAAAGTCACGGCCCCGGGGCAATTTTCCGGCCATTGTCGAACCCAGTGTGGCGGATCCGACCTCACAAAGATCATACCTGACAAACGGTTGCGAATACAGCCCAACCCTGGGGACGTCATTCGCTGCGGCCGATCGTGAGGTAAGCCCGGCTCAACGCACCGTCACCCGAAGGACGAACCGCTGGTCGTCCTTGTACCGGATCGAAGTCCCATCCGGGTTGGTGATGCGGACGGGCACCTCGAACGTGCCGGTCTGCTCACCCGCGGCTATTTCCACTTGCGCGGAGGGGGCCAGCCGAGCCACGAATACCGGGCTCGTCGCGGTCAGTCCACTGGCTTGCGGGATGTCCAAGGCGACGGCGAGCCGACCGCGGACGAAATCGTCGCGGCCCAAGTCGATCGTGACCAATCGCCGCTCCCCGCGTTTCAATTCCACCGCTGGGGCCGTCGGTGCCAGTTCGCCCAAGCTGTGCTCAATTTTGTCCTTGGCGTCTTGCAGCACCATTTGCGTCAACGCGCCGAAGTCCAGCCGATTTTGGATCACGTCGGAGAGGTGCTTGGCGATCTTGGTGATGCCCAACGCCGTGGCCAACAGATCGCGGATCTGATCGATCTGGCGGATGAGTTCGTCTTGCCGCTGTCGGCTGGACTCGACGATCGGCGGGGCCACAGGTTGCCGCGTCTGCAAGGCGTCACGAAACACTCCGTGAGCCTCTCGGGCGCGTTCAAAATGGTTCCGCAGGGCCTCGTCCAGCAAGCCGATGATCCGTTCCTTGTTCTCGATGAAATTCTGCGGCAGGCGGTTGACTTGTCCTTCCTTCAGCAGCCGTTGGCAATCCGTGAGGATTTCGCGTGCCACGTCGCTGGACTTCTCCAGTTCGATCAGGATTTCCTCCACGCGCGAGGCCGATGCTCGGAAGTCGTCGCTGCCTGCCTCGCGTGGCATTCGCTCGACCACTTTGTCGATGGCGTCACGAAGTTCGTACACTTTGTCGGCGAGTTCTTGGGCCTTGTAGCCGAGGTTCTCCTCGTCCTTGTTCATCTCGGCGAGAAGTTCCTCGTAGGGGACGACGAGGAAGGTGAACGTTTCGGGGTTCTGCCCGGTGCGCGGCCCGGTCTCGACGTTGTTGTCCGTCGCCTGGATGGTGATGCGGAGGCGGTAGCGGGGCCGGATCGTGGCGTCGAGTCCCTTCTGAAAATCCGAAACTTGCTCTTGCAGGTCGAGCCATTCGAGATTGGGTTTGATGTCGAACTGGGTGATCTGACGCTGGCGTTTGAGTTCCTCGAGGTTCGCGGTCCCCTCGGCGAGGCGGCCATCCAGATCGGCCTTCCCGTAACGGTGTTCCCGATCTTTCTCCTGCGCGATCTCAAGGAAGGTTCGCATCGGGATCGGTGCCAAGGCCGTGGCCGACTCGCGACTGTCGCTCATGCGGACGAGGTAATCGACAATTCCCGGGGCGGCGAGCAACTCGCGCGGGGCGAGTGATCCGCTGACGAGCTGCATAACCCCGGCCGCCACCGCGGCTCTCAGGGCCAAAGCCTGCATCGACTCGACCCGGGAATAGCTGGCCGCATACTCGACCTTGCTCAAGCCGTGGTCGTCCCGCACGGTTCCGGCAAAGGGGAGCATGGCGTAGGGGGTACACATGTAGTTGCCGCCCACTTTGCGGATCGTCTCGACGACGACGTTTACCTCGGGGATTCGGTCCTCGATGGGTTGGATGATGACTTGCCGAACGGAGCGAACCTGATCCGTGTCGATGAATTCAAAGTCGAATTCGATCGGCTGCGTGATGTTGCGGAAGGCGATCTCGAACGTTCGGCGGTCCGGATTCAGCGCCACGGCTTGCGTCCGGCCGATCTCGCCGTCGCCCCCAGCCGTTCGATACCGCAGCCGGGCTTCGTCCAGGTCCTTGTCTACCTCGCCGCGCAGGATTAGATCGGCACCCCGGGCGATCTCCATGCGGGAGGCCGTGCCGGTGAGGCTGACCCCGACGCCGGTGCGGGCTTGTTTCTTGCCTTTCAGGTCGGCCGATGTGCCATCCGCCGGCGGCCGGTGGTAGGGGTAGGCCGGTAGGAACTCGTCCTTCTCCAAGCGGATCAACATCGGGGGCGGGACCAAAGTGATCCGTCGGTAAGGGTAGGTGGCTGTCTCTTATACACATCT
>JAOAAM010000809.1 GCA_026418875.1 Gemmataceae bacterium
CAGCTTCGGCAGCAGGATTTGGGAATCGAGCGGTACATCTGGCGATCCCAGGACGACGCGAAGGTGCGCGACAGCCACGCTGAATACGATGATCAGGTATTTCGCTGGGACCAACCGCCCGCGGGCGGCCATCCGGGACAGGCGCACAACTGTCGCTGCTATGCCGAGCCGGTTGCACCGAGTGAAACCATGATCACGCCTGCTGAGTATGTGCCAAGTGTCGGTGGATTGCCCGATGCCTTGCCATCTCCCTCGGAGCTTGGCTCGGGACTTCGTGCGTTGACGAGAGGAGGCCTTGCCGCAGTCGCTGTTGTTGGGCTTGAGGCATTTCGCCGATATGCTGAAGATACAGCCGTTCAGAGATCTGCGGAACGCCTTGGCCTCGACCTTTCCACAGTCGAGGGTGTCTTGGCTGCTCGTGCCCATGCATGGGGCCAATTTCACTCGGGGGCTTTTGCCGGCGCGGACTGGTCGGGGCCCAGTTCCGAAATCGTGGCGCAGGCACTTGCATTGCACGAACTCTCCGATCCTGGTGCTTTAGGGCGAGCGTTGTCAGGTAGCCAAGAAGACTTGGCCAGAATTCAGGGCATAGTCGATCAAGCTCTGAAAGCGTGGGGCGCGGGGCAGCTTGTCGTGATTCCAGGCGAATTTGCCTCCGGTTGGGTCGAAGTCTTTCCCCAATTCGATGAATTCGGTCGTGATATCCTTGATCTGCCCGGTTTTTCGACCGAAGGCTATCAATCGCTTGGTGGTACGTCCTCACCGCATATTGTTGAGAACCGCGCGGAGGGTGGACCCAGAGCACTTCCAGAAGGTATCCCGGAGACGGATGTAGAGGGCAGACCCGTGGAACCTGCGCCGGAAGCGCGGGGCTTGCCTGCACAGGGGCGTCCGGGAACTTGGGTTGTCGGCCCTCGCGGAGACAGATTATACGGCCCCGACGGAAAGCCAATCAAAGACGTTGATTGGGGCCACGATCACGGCCAAGGTCAGCCCCATACGCACGAATGGATCGACGGCGTGCGCCAGCCTGGTCGGCCAGCGACCGAGGAAGAGAGCTTTTCAGGTGAAGGGCGAGGTGATGACGGGTTGATCCGTCCGGAGGATTGGAGATGATCACGTTTGAAGGGGATGAACGGTTTGCCGACGTGGAATATGTTGGCATGGCCTACGAATCCGCAGACCGCACCCTAAGGCTGTTGGTCAATTCCGATCCCGCAGACAACTGCGAAGCGATCCTCCTTCGAGATGTTGCGGCATTTGATGTCCTTCATTTCACGCGGCAGAATGTTGTCAGTTACCTCGATATTGCGCGTTTGGCCGCCGCCGAGCATCATGTCTTTGTCGAACTTGCCGTCGGTGAAGGGGCTACGATTGCTTTGACAAAAAATCCCAGCCGGGATGTTCTGCTTGGGGTGGTTTTCGTGTCTGCCAATGGAGCAACGATCTTTGCTCTCTGCGGTTCGGTCGAGAAATGCTCCAGCGACGGGCAACCGATCTACAGTGTTGTGGCATGATCTTCGTGGCCTGCACTTAGCGATCCACCCACTTCGCCACGATCAACCCCGGCACGCTGTCCAAGGCCCGATCCGCATCCCGCGCCAAGTCCAGCCGCTTCGGCAGCGTGACCTGCGGCACGAGCAGGAAGATCGGCGCGGTAACGACACCCCGGCCGGTCTTCGACCGTGATGCCACGGCGCGGCCCTTGGTGTTCAACCGCCCCTCGGCCACCAGCAGGCTCGGGCCCCGGCGGCGATAGATGAATCGCAGGTGCAGTCCAGTGCGGCGTTCCCATTCGCCGGGCGTGATCCGGCCGCCGCGCAGGGACTTGCCCGCGGCGGGCGTGGGGATCGCCAGCCAGAAGCCGTTCTTCGAGCGGATCAGCGGGCCGCTGTCGTGCGCGCCGACGATGACCGGGGCATTGGACCAGACCACGGTCGCCGCGTTCAGGCTGGGCTTGGCCTTCGGGAACTGCTCCGACCGGATGGTGGGGGCG
>JAOAAM010000041.1 GCA_026418875.1 Gemmataceae bacterium
GCCTTGCCCTGGGCGCAAAAACCTTCAAACTGAAATTCGGGCATCGAGGGGCGAATCACCCGGTGCGGAACGAGCGGACCCGGCAAATTGAAATCACGACGCAAAACCACGGCTTCGCCGTCGATGCCAACTCCTTGCCCGACGATCTTGTCCCGACGCACATCAATTTGAACGATTGGACGCTGGAGGGAATGCGACACCGACGCTACCCGGTGTTCAGCGTACAATACCACCCCGAAGCCAGCGCTGGCCCCCACGACAGCGCTTACCTGTTCGAGGAATTCCGCTCCATGCTGGATTGAGGTGCGGAAGCGCGAGACGTGCTAGCGTTAGGCCGCACTTTCCGCTTCGTGGCATTTACGCTCTCAGCCGTGCAACTCGAAGATGCACTCGATTTCCACGGCGATGTTGCCCGGAAGTGCGTTCGTCCCAATGGCACTGCGGGCACCCACCCCGTCGTCTTCGCCGAAGACCTCGGCCATGAGTTCCGAGAAGCCGTTGATGACCTGGGGTTGATCGCGGAACTCCGGCGTGCATTGCACCAACCCCAGCGTCTTCACCAACCGCTTGACGTGATCCAGAGAACCGAGGGTCGCCCGGACCGTGGCGAGGATCGCCAAGCCCGTCTGCCGCGCTGCTTGTTTGCCCTGCTCCAACGACAGGTCCGCGCCGACGCGGCCGGTAATCATCGTCTTGTCCTCTTTTAGCGGACCATGCCCCGAGACGTAAAGTATGTTGCCCACCCGCACCGCGGTCTTGTACTTCGCGACGGGTTTCGGTGCCGGCGGCAGGATCAGGTGCAGTTCTTGAATCCGCGTCTCGGGTTTGCTGGACATGACAGCCTCCGGGATGACCATGCCCTCATTAGTACCGTTCACACCGGGGCTGGCAAGACATCGCGCGACCGCTGTCACAGATGGATCAGTTCGCTCGCGCCGACTCCTTGACGGCACGGATGTAGGCCTCGAAGTTTTCCACCCGTGTGTCTGGGGCACAACCGTGATTCAGGTTGACGATGTGCCGTTGCCCGCCACCAGCCCGCACGCATCTCCGGGTCGCCTCGGCGACCTGCTCGGGCGTGCCACGGCGTAAGAGTTCCTGATCCACGTTGCCCTGGAAGACTAACTCGGGAAACTTGCGACGTGCCGCCGCTAGATCGTGCCGGATGCCCAAGCTGACGACCTCGGCCCCGCTTTGGCACATCGCCTCCAAATGGGGGCATTCTTTGACAAACAGGATGCGCGGAACGCCGTGGGCCTGTTCGAAGATCCGACGATGATACGCTGCCGCCCAGGACCCGTACTCGTCGCTCGTCAATCCCCCGGCCCACGAATCGAAAAGCTGATAAATATCGGCCCCCTCGGCGATCAGCGTGTTCAAGAAGTGAATCGTAGCCTCCGTCAGGCGATTCAAGAGCGCCGCCCACGCTTGGGGTTGAGACTCGGCAAAGCGGCGTGTCGCGTCGACGTCCTTCCCGGTGCCCAGGCAATAACTGGCCACGGTGTACGGAGCGCCCGCGAAAACAATGACCGGGAGTTCGTCCCGCAATTCGCCTTTCACTCGGTGCAGAAGGTCAATGATGTGGCGAAAGCGAGATGGATCGGGTTTCGGATCGAGCTGCTCGACATCCGCGAGGCTCCGCACCGGTTGATCGGGCAACGGCCCCACTTGCGGTCGAAGGGCGAAAGGCAGCCCCATGGCCACTGGCAAAGTTGTGATGTCATAGAAAAGGATGATCGCATCGACGCCGAATCGCCGCGGACAGAGCGACGCGCGAGCCGAAAGCTCGACATTCTCCGAAAACTCGTAGAAACTTCGCCCTTGTCGCAGTCGATTGAATTCAGGATCCCAACGACCGGCTTGCCGCATCGCCCAGACCGGCGGACGTTCGACCGGCTGGCCCCGGGCGGCGCGAATCAGCAGGTGCCCGGTCATGGCCGTTTCCACCCCACGTAGAGTGTCGCGATGCCGCCGGTGAACGGGAAAAATCGCACGTCGGTCAGGCCGTGCTTTTCCATCCGCTCGGCCAAGGCCTCGTAATCGGGAAATTGCAGCACGCTCTCCGGGAGATAAGAGTACGCAGCATCGGGACTGCGCGACAGCATGTTGCCCAGGCGTGGCAAGACATGGCGGAAAAACAGCAGATACGAGCGACGAACGATCGGGTTCCGTGGACGGGAGAATTCGAGAACGGCGACGCGACCTCCAGGGCGGGCGACACGCACCATCTCGGCCAGCCCTCGATCCGTGTCGGTGATGTTCCGCAGGCCGAACGCGACACAAACAATCTGGAATTGGTTTTCGCCAAACGGCAGCCGCTGGGCGTCCGCCTCGATCAATGTGATGCGACGATCGGCTCCCGCGGCTTGGACCTTTGCCGCGGCACGCTGTAACAACTCGCGGCAAAAATCCACACCGACAATCGGCAGCGTTCCCCGGCTTGCCCGATCATATTCCAACGCCAGGTCGCCCGTCCCGGTGCAGACGTCCAAAATCGGCCCATCCGACTCGGGACGGACCAAGGAAGTCGTCCGTCGCCGCCAACTCCGGTCGACATTCAGACTCAACAAGTGATTGAGCCTGTCGTCCCATGGAGCGATCGCGCGAAACATCGAGCCAATGCGCTCCTCACGCTTATCCAAGATCGGCGAAGCC
>JAOAAM010000143.1 GCA_026418875.1 Gemmataceae bacterium
GCCGTCGCCCACCGCGCTGCATCGCTGCCTTAGCCGCTTGCTGGACGAAGGCCGACTTTCGCGCCGCGGCAGTGGCAGCCGCTACTCGCCCTTCCGCTATCAAGTCGAGGCAGCAAGCTGACGTCGCGACGGCGATTCCGCGGCAACTCTGCTGGTTCATCCCACGGCGTCGATCACCGATCATCATGGACGTCGATGACCAGCCAAACATCCCCAGCGAGCAGATCCCACCATCCGCGGCTCGCATTCATTCAATCTCGCCCCCCCCAAAATCAATTTGGGGCAACGATTGTGAAGAACTTCGACCAATCGTTGCCCAGATTGCACGCCAGCACCCCGGCCTAAACGATCGCTCTAACGCCACGCCGGATTTGTGATGACACCTTGAGCGACCAGTTCGTCAAGGAGGAGTCGTTCGATTGCGCCCTGAAACCGTCGTTTTGCAATCTCCTCCTCCGTCGGGAACACAAGAGTTACGGTGGGCAAAACCTTAAGCACTCGCCCCGCGCGGATCAAGTCCACCGTGCGGTAGAATGTTCGTGCGTGCCTCCGATTGAGAATTGCCGAAACATCCCAACCGGGCGCCATCAAGAATCCATCCACGGCGAAGATCAGATCACCGGGTAAAAAGACAGCGTCGTGACTCACCTTCACCCTCGCGACGAAATAACTCTTGCCGTCAGCGAACTGCTGAATGTCGTTCTCGGTGATCACGCGCAGCGCTCGAACGATCGGGCGGTTCCCAGCATATGCACGACCTTCAGCCAAGGCTGCTTCTATTTCCCGGAGAATCAAAGCCAAGGCCCGGTCATGCTCACTGTCCGCAGGGCGTAGGCTGCTTCTCGGGGGAAACTCCGGTGTCCACAGGGGAAACTCCGGTCTCCCCGTCTGCAAGGTCGGCCGGGTCGGGCGCAAGAATTGTTCCGCGCCGGGTTGAAACGCCTCAGCAATGCCTTGGATCATATCACCAAGAAGCTTTGCCTCGAGCGATTCTCTCTGCCATTCATCGGATTGACCCCTTTGCGCGGGACGTGCTGAGGTGGCCGGAGTCTGGAAGCCGTTCGACTTTGTTGAATTGACAACGTTTGGGGGGATGTACATGGCCCCTGGGTGATTTCCGTTTGCCTGCCTCAAGGGAGGACGCGCTCCGAGAGGTTGATAAGTCGGGTTTTTCGCTGGCACACGCGGCGGCGGCAGTTTCGGCATGGCCGCGGGCTTGCAACCCAATTGGACCAACAGAATCGCGATCACTGTGAGTTTCAGTGACGCGGGGAGCAGAGATCGGTGGGCGAACATAGCGTGCTCCTCCGTATTGGGATATACAACCGGTCCCAATTGAAATGACTTGTTTGAATTCACTCTTGCGATCCGGGTAAACTCACCTCCTCATCGCGATCGATAGCCGAAAAGCACTTTCAACAAGCCAAGCTCATTGTATCCGCCCGCCAATCGACAAAGGAAAAAAACCAACTTACGAATCTGCTGCCCGTTTGCTCGTCGATGTGATTGTCCTCCTTGGGCAATTCGGTTTGCCGACTCCAAACCGAAACAGCTTGCTATCCGCATCCCTTGGCGTAACGTGCTTTTCTTTGGTTCGCATGGAGTCGATGAATCGGGCAGCCGGTCTCACGAGTTGGGGGGTGGGGCTAGAATATCGGCACCGAGCTGAAATGGAACGCCGACGATGGCATCCGTCCGAGTGCTATACGAAGACAACCATTGCCTGGCGGTGGGTAAGCCGGCGGGGGTGGCGACGACGCACGGTGGCCGGTCCGAATTGACCGTCGATCAACTCGCCAAAGACTTCCTCAAGCAGAAATATCGCAAGCCTGGCCGCGTGTTCCTCGGCATCGTCCATCGCCTCGACAAACCCGTCTCAGGCGTCCTCCTCTTCGCCCGGACCAGCAAAGCCGCCGCCCGGCTTTCCCAACAATTCCGCGAACATGCCGTGGAAAAAGTCTACTGGGCAGTGGTCTCCCCTCGGTCCCAAAGCCCCGCCGGAACCCGACCGCTTGCCATGAACGGCGGCGAGTTCCACCTCGACGATTGGCTTATCCACGACGACAACGCCATGATGGTGCGTGCCGCGACGCCGTCGTCTCCCGGCGCGGTGGCGGCATCCACCGTGGGGCGGGTACTCGCCCGAGATGGCGAGACCTGGCTCATCGAACTGCGACCGAAAACCGGCCGGAAGCATCAACTGCGAGTGCAACTCGCGAGCCGGGGTTGGCCCATCGTGGGGGATCGCAAGTACGGTTCGCGGCGAAAATTCCCCCAAGGAATTGCCTTGCATGCCGTGCGACTGAATTTTCGCCATCCGGTTCGAGACGAGACGATTCGCCTGCACGCGGATCCGCCGGAAACTTGGACCAACGAATTTGGACGACTGTTACACTTGGCCAAGACAAGATGAACATCGATGACCGACTTGCGGTGCTTTGGAACCTCATCCAGCGAGATGCGGGAAATCGGGGCCTTGCCCGAGACCCGGCGGAGAACTTGTTCACGGCACTGCCAGGCGATTTGGCCGCGGCATGCGTCAGCTTGGCCGAGTCGGGACAGCACGTCGGCATCGTCACGGGGTTTTTCATCCCGACCGCGCGACCGCCGGCCTTCGAGACAGACGGACCGGCGGGAGCCGTGTGGCTCGCCGCAGTGTTGGGTCATTTGGGCTTTTACGTCACCCTTTTCGCCGCAGAGTCGCTTGAACCAGCCCTTCGAGCGGGATTGGAATTTTTCCCCGCTGCACCGGCGGGTCGGATCGCGGTGCGTCGCATCGCAGCTTCCCACGGATCAGCGGACACCGCCGACGCATTGGGGAAGCTGACGCACCTGGTCTTCATCGAGTGCGTCGGCCCTGCGGGAGATGGGCGCTGCTACTCGATGCGTGGAGTCGATGTGACCGACACCCCCACACCCGGCTGGTGGCTGCTGAACCAGCTGCCCGCGGAAAAAAGGCCTAGGACCATCGGCATCGGGGATGGCGGCAACGAGATCGGCA
>JAOAAM010000109.1 GCA_026418875.1 Gemmataceae bacterium
GATCCATGAGAACGAGCACCGAATCTATGGCGAGTCGCCGGAGCGAGTGCGGGACCTGCTCACGACGATCCGGCAGCAGGTCGGCGACAGGCATTTCGGAGCCGCTTACGACCCGGCGAATTTCGTTTTTTGCGGCCACGATCCGTGGGAGGGTTGGTTGGCGTCCCGAGATTTTACCGTGCATTTCCACATCAAGGATTGGAAGGCCGGTGGAGCGCACGGTGTGTTGGCGGGGGAGGGGGATGGACAGGTGCGGCGAGTGATGGCCGACGCGGTGGCACGCGGCTACACCGGTTTTGCGACCTTGGAACCGCATCTCCTCGGCGGAGGCCCCACCGGCGGGTACACCGGCCCCGAGCTGTTTCCCAAGGCGGTTGCTGCCCTCCGCACCATCTTGGAACAAGTTGGCGCCAAGATCGCTGACTGACGCATGACCTTGCCGAAGCGACCATGTTGAACGTCCATGTGCGGATCAACGACGCGGCGACGGGACAACCGACTCCGTGCCGCTTGAGGATCTGTGACCAGGCCGGCCGTCATTACGCCCCATTGGGCTTCTCGCCCGATTTTCCTCGTGGGAGAAATGAGGACGTCGGCGGGCGAGTCGCGATCGGAAACGAAATCTGGTTCTATATCGACGGTTGGTGTGAGATTCCCCTACCCAGCGGCATGCCCTTGGTGATTGAGGCATGGTGCGGGCCAGAGTCCCCGCCGCTTCGTAAGGAAGTCACCTTGGCCCCGGGGCAGATGGCCCTTCGCTTCACCGTGGAGCGATCGCGGGATGAGGCACCCCCAGGCTGGTATTCCGGCGATGTGCGATGTCATTTCTTATCGCCGCACTCAGCCCTCTTGGAAGCCCGAGCCGAGGGACTTTCCGTCGTGCAAGTCCTGGCGGAGGAAACGACTTTTGCCGCCCAGGACGGGCTGTCGTACCGAATCACACCGAATCTTTTGGCATTCAGCGGGCAGACGCCACTACTTGAAAGGCCGGGCACGATCGTCTGCGTCAACACTTTGAATGAGCACCCCGTCTTGGGGCGGCTTGCCTTGTTGCACTGTCATCGTCCGGTGTTTCCATTGACCTTCGGCGGGACCGAATCGACGGATGATTGGTCGCTGGCCGATTGGTGCGACCAATGTCATCGCAAACGTGGCCTGGTCGTCTGGGTCGATGCACTCCGGCCGGATGCGGTTGTTCCGGGGGAGGGCTGGGCGGATCTGGTTCTTGGTCGCGTCGATGCGGTGGAGGTGACGCCAGAAACGATCCGGCCAAGGGACTGGTATCGTGTGTGGAACGCCGGGATTTTCTTCCCACTCGTCGGTAGCAGTGGCAAAGACAGCAATCGAGTCTGCCTCGGGTCCATGCGAACGCTTGCCCACTTGCCACCGAGCACGCCGTTCTCGTTGGACTCTTGGATCGAAGCGCTCCGATCGGGGCGTACCGTGGCGACGACGGGACCGGCGATCGAGCTTGAAGTTGGCGGTCGGCAACCGGGGGAGAGCCTCGATCTCGCCGAACCCGGCCGCGAGGTTGAAATCTCGGCCACGCTTCGGATGGTTCAATCGGTGAGTGGCCATCTAGAGATCGTCGTTGACGGGGATGTCATCGCTCGCCAGGCGGGTACGGAAGGGGGCACCAAGGTCCGAGCGATTCGCCGGTTTGACGAGTCGGGTTGGGTCGCGGCCCGCTTTGTCGGTGCGAACATCCGCAACCAGTTCGCGCATTCTTCACCCGTCCCGGTATCGATCCGTGGCCAGAGACGTCGAGATGCTGCCGCCGCCGAGTATATTCAAAAACAAATCCAAAAGACGTTGGATTGGGCCATGACCCATGGGCGCTTCGAGAAACCGCGCCGCAGAGATCAGTTGCTCGGGTTGCTGCAACAGGCGCGGGATGCTTTGAACGCGGGATAGGCGGTGGTTAAAGGGGGGAGTCCGTGCGTCGCCGCCGGCTGCTACTGGCCGTTATCACGAACTTCGCGCTTTTGGCTTTCGGCACGGTCGCCTTCCGCGTGATTGAGGGACCGGAATGGTCTTGGCTCGACGCCTTCTACATGGCGACCATCACGCTGACGACCGTCGGGTTTATGGAGGTGCATCCGCTCTCCTCGGCCGGTCGCGTGTTCGTGTCCCTCTATGCTTTATTCGGGATTTTCACACTCTTCTACCTGGCAACTCAATTGGTGCGTTACGTCATCAGCGGCGAGATCCGCTCGGGGTGGGGAAGACGGCTCATGGAACGGCAATTGTCGACGATTAGCGATCACTCCATCATTTGCGGCTTTGGTCGAATGGGTCAGCAGGTAGCTCGTGAATTCGAGCGGCGTCGTTTACCGTACGTCGTCGTAGATCGGGAGCCGACGAGTTGGCGGCAGTCGCAGCGGCCGCATGGGTTGTTGGTCCATGGCGATGCCACCTCCGACGATGTCCTGAAACGCGCCGGTGTCACCCGTGCTCGGTCGTTGGTCACGGTGGTCAGTTCCGATGCGGATAATCTCTACATCACGATGAGCGCCCGACTGCTGAATCCAAAGCTGTTGATCGTCGCACGGGCAGAGG
Source organism: Gemmataceae bacterium (assembly GCA_026418875.1). GTDB lineage: Bacteria > Planctomycetota > Planctomycetia > Gemmatales > Gemmataceae > CAKZUU01. The sequence continues at coordinate 2,560 of JAOAAM010000109.1, forward strand.
ACCCGACGGCCGAAGAAAAGTTGCGGCGGGCTGGGGCAGACCGCGTCGTCTCCCCTTACTTAATCGGCGGACAACGCATGGCCCAAGCCGTGCTCCGACCGACGGTGCTGGATTTTCTCGACCTCGCGACCCGGGCAGAGCGCCCCTGGCTGCAAATTGAGGAAATCCTGGTCGCCCCGGGAAGCGACCTCGCGGGAAAGACTTTGGAAAACTGCCGGCTCCGCGAGAAGCAAATCAACGTGGTGGCCATCCGCGATCCCAAGGGCGAAATCTCGGCGGCACCATCGGGGCAGAGTGTCGTTGAGCCGGGAAGCATTCTCATCGTGCTGGGCCCGCGGCCGGCTCTCGACGAACTAGAACGGGAGGCCGCCCCCACGCCCGTCTCGGCGACAGCCCAATGACACACAGGAGCGGGGTCACCGTCGAAACGGAATTCGCCTGAAGAAACGCTCACTTTGCATTCGGAAGCTCGACCCTGCGTCGAGGGAAAGTTCAGGCATTCGCTGATGGATTCACCCGGCCTTCATATGGCTTTGGCCATCGTCTCAACAGTGCTTGCTCGTTTGCGGCCGTCGTCGTAAGAATTCCCGAACTCACTTCGTCGGTGCACGGGGAAGAGCAATGATGACGGAACGGATCGTGGGGCAGGGGATTACTTTTGACGATGTCCTGTTGCTGCCAGGCTACAGCGATTTTCTGCCGCGCGATGCCGACGTTCGGACGTACCTGACGCGGCAGATTCGACTCAACATCCCGATCGTCTCCTCGCCGATGGACACCGTCACCGAAAGCGAGTTGGCGATTGCCTTGGCCCAAGAAGGCGGCATGGGAATCATCCACAAGAACATGTCGATTCAGGCCCAAACGCGCGAGGTCGATAAGGTCAAGCGAAGTGAGAACGGGATCATTACCGATCCAATCACCTTGCCCCCGGATGAAACGGTCGGGACGGCGCGGCGGATCATGGAACAACAGCACATCAGCGGCGTCCCCATCGTGGTCGAGGGCGGCTACCTCCGTGGCATCCTGACGCGGCGCGACCTTCGCTTCTTGACGGATAACAATCAGCGCATCTCGGAGGTGATGACTAAAGAAAATCTGGTGACCGCACCTGAAAACACGACGCTGGAGGCGGCAGAAAAGATTCTGACGGAAAATAAGGTCGAGAAATTGTTGCTGGTGGACGATGAATACAGACTGAAGGGGTTGATCACGATTAAGGACATCGACAAACAGATGACCTTCCCGCACGCCTGCAAGGACCAGCGCGGCCGGTTGCGCGTGGGGGCGGCGGTGGGGGTTTACGATTATGAACGAGCCGAATCGCTCATCCGTGCCGGGGTGGACGTGCTAGTGGTGGACTCGGCCCACGGCCACTCGCGGAATGTGATCGAGACGGTGCGGGAAGTGAAACGTCAGTTCGGCATCGACGTGATCGCGGGGAATGTGGGGACTTACGAAGGAGCGAAGGCACTGATCGACGCGGGAGCCGATGCCGTGAAGGTGGGAATTGGCCCCGGGTCAATCTGCACGACGAGGATTATCTCGGGTGTGGGTGTGCCACAAATCACGGCTGTGCTGGATTGCGTTCGCGCGACGCAGCCGGCGGGAGTGCCCTTGATCGCGGACGGCGGGATTCGCTATTCGGGGGACATCACGAAAGCGATTGCGGCAGGGGCCAATTCGGTCATGATCGGCGGATTGTTTGCCGGTCTGGCGGAAAGCCCGGGCCAAATGATCATTTACAAAGGTCGAAGCTTCAAAGTGTATCGGGGAATGGGGTCGCTCGGTGCCATGATGGCCGGCTCGAGCGATCGCTACCAACAAGGAGGGTCCGGCAAGAACAAGTCCCCGGAGATGGGGAAGCTGGTCCCGGAGGGAGTCGAGGGAAGGGTTCCGTACAAAGGTCCGCTGGCGGAGTTCGTGTATCAACTAGTGGGCGGGCTGCGTGCCGGTATGGGTTACTGCGGCACCCGGACGATCGAAGAACTGCGAACGCGGACTCGTTTCATCCAAATCAGCGGAGCGAGTGTGCAGGAGAGCCATCCGCATGACATTTACATCACTCAGGAATCGCCGAACTACAGTTCTCGCGCCGAGCCTTTGGACGCGGATAGCGTCTAGCGTGACGGCGTTGGGGCTGTTCGCCACGGTCGCCACGGCACAGACGGCCGACTCCCGCCCCGTTCCCTTGACCTACGACGTGAAGGTCAGCCCTTGGCCGACGATTCCCAAATCCACCGCTCCATCGGCCACCTACGTCATGCCCGGGGCGGACTTCGCCCCGCCCCACGTTCCCGAGTCTTTCGATCGGGCGGGCGGAGTTTCGGCGACCGCATCCCCAACGAGAACGCCCGCAACGTCGGCACCGAAGACCCTGTATTATCGAAAAGAATCGAACGCTCCGGTCCGTCCGTGGGCCGCCGCGGAGTTGACTCGCCCCATCGCGGCCGATGAGCCGGCAAACCGACCTCCGGCATCGCCGCCCGCCACGCCGCCCATGACCGACACGACAGGGAGCAACCCGGAGAAACCCCTGTTCCCCCCGGCGTCTACCTTGTTCGCCTTGGACGGCGAGGCCGGTTTCATCCAGCGAGAAAATCAGCGTCGAGCCGCGGAGGACGCCTCCTTGCCCGCCGACAAGCGGCGGAAGCCGATCGATTTTCCCGAATTTGCCGTGGTGCCTGGGTCGGAGGGCGCATTCGCCGGACGCCTTTTCCCACAACAGGCTTCGCTCTATGAACCAAATTACGTTTGCTATCGACGGCTGTTTTTCGAGGATCGAAATGCCGAACGTTACGGCTGGTCGCTCGGACCGCTGCAACCGTTCGCTTCCGCTTGGAAATTCGTCGGCGATTGGATCATCTCCCCGTATCGGTTCGGCTCGCAGCCGTTCTCCCGCTATGAGTGTAGCGCCGGTTTGTGCTTGCCCGGCGATCACGTGCCATACCTTATCTACCCGCCTGGGTTGAGCGCTACCGGGGCGGCCGTGCAAACGGGCGTCACCCTGATGTTGCTTTTCACCATCCCATAGTGATCGAATCTCGCGCCTGGGTGCATTACAAAACAAACGAGCGTCCCCCATCCGCCGACACTCGGAGGGCAAGGGACGCTCGACGGAGAAAAACGCCCGGCAGCCTGCTTGAATGTGCAGATCGAAATCGAGTTCTTCGTTGCCGCCGCCGCGGTCCTAATACTGGATCGCGATCCTAGCCGGACGAGTCGAAATCCCACATTCGAGCGGCTGCCGGAGTGAACCGAACGTTGGATCGTTCATCGCACCTCCAATTCGGTACAGCCGGGAGTCACCACGAGGCCATCAACCTTCTCTTCAGTTCCCGGTCAAAGTAATTGGGAGAGACGATTGACTGCCGCGGCAGGACTCCATGTGCCAATCGCCCGGAGCAACCAGTCCCGGCGGTGAAGCCGAGAGCACTCGACGCGAGTGATTGCCGGTTCACGCTCCGGCGTCGGCGACCACTAGGCATCGATGCTAAACGGAGTGCGAGACGATTGCAAGAAAAAAATCTCCTCCGTCAAATGATCGCAAAGTGGTCAGCGCGAAACAAATCGCAAAACACGCAGGGGTTCTCGACGCGAGCAGTGGCAGCATCTCGAGAGATGAATTCCACGTTGAGACGGCGAACCAAAGCCGCTTGCTCTGGAATTTATGCGGACGTCTTTGAGACGATCGCAGCAATCCCAAATGGCGTGGCGATCTTCCATAACACGGCAATCACGGATACGCCAATCGTGAATATCGAGGCGACCGCGGCGAATCAAGCTAGTTTTGCGGCCGGGAAGTCGAGTCGCTGCCGGTCTTGGGGGGCGCTGCCTCCTTCACCGCCTCCCGAGCGGCTTCGACTCGGGCGAGACGCTCGCGGAGTGCTTGCAGCTCCTTTAGCAGCTCCTTGCGATCGTCGTCCACTTGTTTGAGTTGTTGGTCACGGAGCATGGATTTTTCCTGCAACGCCGTGATGGCCTGTTGGAGCATGAGGAGGTCCTTCTGCCCGGCCTTGATGGCGGTTAATTGCTGCTCCAGTTGCAGGACTCGTTCCTTAATCGTGGCTTGCCACTCGTGCATTTCCCGCCGTTCAGTGGCAACGAGCTTGATTTGCTCCTCGACTTGAGAAAGCCGGTCTTTGATCTGATTCAAGGGAGTCGCCATGCTGGCGATCTCCTTTTGCAGTTCGGTCAGGCTATCCCACGTGCGTTGCCGGAGTGCCGCGTATTCGTCCTTTTTGATGAACTCCGCCTTCGATTCGCTAAGGTGACTCAGACCGTTACGAAGATCGGAAATGCTGCTCGAGACCGATTGGTAGGCGGTGAGCACGCCTAGGGCTGTGATGCTCAGAAGAGTGCCGCCGAAAATACGCCAAAACAGAGACACCCGCTCCTCGGGAGATTTTGGGGCGATCGGCTGGTCGGCCGGTGGCGGTATGGTCGAACGACGGATCGGCTCGGACGCGAGAATCGGGAACAATTGCTCGGTGCTGTCGGAATGTACGTCGACGCGTTGAACTCGGCGTGGCGTCATCCTGGCCCTCCCACTTCCTGCCGAACAACGGAATCGTCGGCGAGAAACGGCAGGATAGCCGCGCCATTCAAGTCAGGCAAGGGCGGTTTTTCGCGCTAGGTTCTTTCAACTTTCCCGCGAATTGAGGCCCAATTCTGTGAGGATTCGTTGAACTTGGGAGCGAAGCTGATCGAGTTCCAATCGCATCTGGTCGACGGCCGCCCGTAATTCCCCAAGGGCACTCGCATGGAGATCTGAGGGCGGTGGTGGCGGCAGCTCCTCGGGTAGCGCTGGTTGTCGAGAGCGAATGTGCTCCAACTCAGCCGGGTCGTGAAATCCGTGCGTGACGATGGTTCCGCGTCGGCCAAGCTCGGTGAGGTACACGACGAGTCCCCGCTGAGCCAACGCGTTCAAATGGCTGCGAAGGGTCTCAAGATCCGCAATCGGCTCCATCCTCGAGGTATGTCCACGAAGTTCGCCCTCGGTTTGCGGACCGCGAAGCAACAACTCGGCGAGGATCGCCAACTCCACACCCGACACGCCCCATGCTTCGTACAAGCGGTGCTTCCACTTGTCGACCCGCCCGCCGATCACTTGAGTCACAAAGCCGTCTCGCCGCAAGCCCTCGAGTGTCTCTTCGACCTGATCTTCGCGGAGATCGAGAACTGGATGGCGGTTGGACTTTTGATTGCAACCCACCGTCAATGCATTCAAGCTGAGCGGGTAAGTGTCGGTCGTCTTTTGCTTCTCAACAAGAACGCCCAACACTCGCCGCTCGACGAGAGACAGCGGGCGTCGGGCGTTCGTGGCATCCACACTCGTCATGAGCGCCCCGGCTTTAATTGCTCTTCCTGGGGAACTCAGGGAAACGTTTCGGGTCAGCGATGATCGGGTCGATCGGGTCGCCTTCGAGACCACGCAAGAACAGGACCAAATCCTTCTTTTCCTGCGGCGTCAGGTTCAACTTCAATGGGACGATCGGCTTTTTGTTCGGTCCGAACAGCTTGATGCTCGGATCGATCTGTCGTCCCGCCGCCCGGGCCAAGTACGCTTTCGCCTCGGCATCGTAGTCCCGCATCTTGCTGTCGAGGTATTCATTGGCGTTCCCGCCACGGTCATAGAAGTCGATCACTTTCTCCAGCGAGTCCTCGCTGCCGTTGTGCATGTACGGAGCCGTCGTCAGC
>JAOAAM010000154.1 GCA_026418875.1 Gemmataceae bacterium
GCGTCAGATGTGTATAAGAGACAGGTCCTTGGCCACGTGCGTCTTCAGCCCGCCGGGATAGCGAGTATACCAGCTGTAGGTCTGCGTCTCCCACTTTTTGCCGGTAAACTTCACCTTGTCCGCGTTGATCACGATGACGAAATCGCCCGTGTCGATGTGGGGGGTGTATTCCGGCTTGTGTTTGCCACGAAGGATATTGGCGATGGCCACCGCCAAACGACCAACAACCTGGTCGGTCGCGTCGACCACGTACCATTTCCGCTCGACCGTTTCCTTCTTGGCCATGAACGTTGACATGGCAAGACCCTTCATTTTCCTTCCGCACGCTCGTTAGAAATCGTCATGATACGCCGCGTGTGGAGAACGTCAACCCACGGTCCGAAAAGGCTAAGTCGCGCACAACTGACTCGCCGAACGTGCGATTCACCCTGCGAGGCCGAGTATTTAATGCGGTTGGCTCCAGGGCACGCCGCAACATGGTTTCCAGAGCGGCAAACGTCACGCGCCGGGTGGGGTGGTTTTCAAGGCCCCGCCTTCGGCACCCGCGACACGCAATCCTCCGCGCCGGCCCCCATCTGGCCCATCGCGCGACCACCGCCGACGAGCCTAGTCTGCCCGATCCGCGGATAAGCAACGGCGAGGGTTCCCCCCTTGATTCATCGCAGCCGCGGCCTCGGGCCGTCCGGTTCCTTGCTCGGGCGATCTCCCACGAGGCTGAGGAATCGTGCCACCTGCTCGCGCCCATAGACCGGCTGACGCCACTGATGGCTGTGGCGAAACCAGCGCCCGATCTTGAAGCCGGCCTCCTTCAACAATCGCCGAATCTTGCGCAACTCGTCGAACGTTTGTGCTGTCAGCCGGACCTCGTCCCCCTTTTTGTACAAGGGCCCGTCGAGCACACGGCGCTCCGGGTTTTGCCGACGGACATAACCGTTGCGATGGAACAACGTGGCCAGTTCTGCGACCACTTTCTCGGGGATGTCTGCTTCAGGCATCGTCCCATCTCCGACTGCGCCATCCAAAATTGTCGGCGAAAATCGCTCCGAGGGAAAGTGTATGCAGGAGCTGTGCGTGGGCGCTTCGGAAACGGCAGGTCGGAGGTGGTATTTGCAAACGGGACGAACGAGCGGCGTGGATTCCGACGCCGTGCCCATGCCGACTCCCGAACGGCAGCCCAGGCACGACCACGAACCCGATCACCGATGATTACGCCCGATCCGGAGAGAAGTGACATGTCACCTTGCGGAACCGACCCCGTCACGACCCGCCAACACGCCGAGTCCACCCACCCTGACCTGTATTTTCGGGAGTGTATGGGAATCGAACCCCCCACGAATTTCCCGAAGAAAACCACGAATCCTGCCCCAAGCGGCGCAAAAAGCGGCGCACTGGCCCCCGAAAAGCCCGCCATTGATCCCGCGCTGGCGGCAATCATTGATGTTTGGCCAACGCTGTCCGAACCGATGCGGGCTGGCATCTTGGCAATGGTCAATGCAGCGGGCGGCCTTGCTTACCATCATCCGCGGATTGATGGGCTGATCGACTTTCCCCCCCTCGGCCCGGCGGTCGGGCTGGGGGATTAACCTGTGTTTCAACGTTCGGCTGTCGTCCATCGTGGCAGGCAGCGGAGTAAAAAGGTACTTCCAACGCGGTTTCATCCCGACGGGCAACGGCGAACTAACCAAACATTTGCTTGTATTGGCTTGTGACTTTGCCTCAGAGAGAGGGTTGGCACTGCCGCTGGCGGTGGTTACCATGACAACGTTGGGTTCCCTCGCCGACTTGC
>JAOAAM010000136.1 GCA_026418875.1 Gemmataceae bacterium
CGGGCGAGCCCCGCACGTCAGTGCGGGGGTGACGCGACGTACCGGGCGAGCCCCGCACGTCAGTGCGGGGGTGGCGCACCAGTTCACTGGTCACTATGGGGCAGATCTGACGTGAGTTGCGGCGGTAGGATTTGAACCTCCCCAGAAAACCTCTGAAAAACCACTCTCTCCGACTCCGCGCGGCTCGAACTCCGGCACAGAGACCCCCAAGTCGCTAACCATCGACCCCGACTTGGCTGTACTTATCACCGCTTGGCCCACGCTGCCCGAATCGCTGCGGGCCGGCATTCTGGCGATGGTCCGGGCCGCGGGGGGCTAGCGTCTCCGTGTCAACGAAATGTCGTTCGTGGGAGATCACAAGTGCTTTCGAATTACCGTCGTGGCTGGAATGACTACGGAAAGAGTCGCGGGGCTCGGCACACTGGCTGTGCTGTGGCCGAGCATCCCGCAGACGGCGGAGCCACGAACGTGGTAGGTCCGTGAATTCGTTGGTAATGTACCGTATGCGAGTTGTCTTGCACTCAACAGAAGCTGGACCATGCCAAAAGCTGACGGAAACAAAAACAACGGAGCCAACCTCGGCTTCGAGGCGACGCTTTGGAAAGCGGCCGACGCCCTGCGAGCCAACATGGACGCCGCCGAGTACAAGCACGTCGTCCTCGGCCTGATCTTCCTGAAGTACATCTCCGACGCCTTCGAGGAGAAGCACGCCGCGCTCGAAGCCGAAAAGGCCAGCGGGGCCGACCCCGAAGACCCGGACGAGTACCGGGCCGTGAACATCTTCTGGGTGCCGCCCGAGGCCCGCTGGTCGCACTTGAAAGCCAACGCCAAGCAGCCGACGATCGGCAAGATCATTGATGAAGCAATGCTGGCCATCGAGCGCGATAATCCTTCGCTCAAGGGCGTATTGCCGAAAGACTACGCCCACCCGCGGCTGGACAAGCAACGCCTCGGCCAGCTCATCGACCTGATTGGCAACATCGGCCTGGGCGACAAAGAGAACCGCTCGAAGGACATCCTCGGCCGCGTCTACGAATACTTCCTCTCGGAGTTCGCCAGCGCCGAAGGCAAAAAGGGCGGCCAGTTCTTCACGCCGCGGTGTGTGGTCCGGCTCCTGGTCGAGATGCTCGCCCCGTACAAGGGCCGCGTCTACGACCCCTGCTGCGGTTCCGGCGGCATGTTCGTTCAGTCCGAGAAGTTCATTGAGGAACACGGCGGCAAGATCGGCGACATCAGCATTTATGGGCAAGAGTCGAACCACACCACGTGGCGGTTGGCCAAGATGAACCTGGCCATCCGTGGCATCGAGGGCAACATCGCCCACGGCGACAGCTTTCACAACGACCGCCACCCCGACCTCAAGGCCGACTACGTGCTGGCCAATCCGCCGTTCAACGACAGCGACTGGCGCGGCGAGTTGCTCAAGGACGACAAGCGCTGGAAATACGGCACCCCGCCGGCGGGCAACGCCAACTTCGCCTGGGTTCAGCACTTCATCCATCACTTGGCCCCGAACGGGCTGGCCGGGTTCGTGCTGGCCAACGGTAGCATGTCGAGTAACCAGTCCGGCGAAGGCGAGATCCGCAAGGCGATCATCGAGGCCGACCTCGTCGATTGCATGGTCGCGCTGCCGGGGCAACTGTTCTACAGCACGCAGATTCCCGTCTGTCTGTGGTTCCTGGCCCGCAATAAGAGCGGAGAACGCCAGTCGTCCGGTGCCGTGTTCCGCGACCGGCGCGGTCAAACCCTCTTCATCGACGCCCGCAAGCTCGGCACCATGATCGACCGGGTTCACCGCGAACTCACCGACGCCGACATCCGCAAGATCGCCGACACCTACCACGCCTGGCGCGGCGATAAACCGGACAAGGCAAGCCGGGGACGTAAGCTCCCAGAGTACAAGGACATACCCGGCT
>JAOAAM010000183.1 GCA_026418875.1 Gemmataceae bacterium
GGCCAACTACCGTGCCGTGATGTACGAGCCACAAACGACTCTCTTCGAGCTTCTCGGCGGCGGTCTCCGGGCACAGCCATCGCCGAGTGAATTCTTGCGGATCGCAGCCGCCGCCGGTCCGAGGGCTTGGTATCTCGCCCCGAATTCGGAATTCACCGCCTTGGCAACGCAAGTAATTTCAAGATAATAATTTGCGATTCGCTGGACCGACCAGCTGTCCTTCCCGCACAGTGAGCGCGTGGCGTGGGACGGATGGGGCCTGTTCTTGACCTCCGCTGACCTGCGCCGGCCCCCGTCGTCCTCCGCTCTCATGGTTCTTTGGGCGTGACGCTTGGCCTCGAGTCTGGCGGGGTGGCCCGGTCTGCCGCCCCCAACGTGTTCGTCTCGTCGAAAAATCGCGTTTCGCCAAAGGTTGTGTGCGTGAAGCCGTCCTGTCGCAGAATCGTCAGGTATATTGGCGTAATGGCTAGGGTCGTTCGCCGGGCTGAGAGTGGATTTTTGGGGAATTGGCACGAATAATGCGTGGGGAAGCGGCCCGACCGGAGGTAACGACGAGAAAACCCCGGTGAAGGCGACGAGAAAATTCGGTTCTACGGAGGAACCAGCGCTAACCCGAAACGAGGCTCCCACGGGACAACCGAGTGGAGACTTAACCTGAGCGAGGTGGAGAGCCATGGCCCGAAAAGACGCGCTACTGCGATTGCATAAGACGCTGTTGGCACGCCGTGCCGAACTAATGAAGCGGCTCGGCATGGAGATGCGGGATTTGGGTGTCGGCCGGATCGCCGACCAGGCGGGCGATAGCGCCGACGCCGCCTTCGACGCAGGCAACAACGAAATTAGCTCGCAATTGGCCGAAATCGAGTCCCGGGAATTGCAGCAAGTGAACCGGGCTTTAATGCGACTGAAAGAGGGAACCTACGGCCTGTGCGAGATTTGCGGCTGCCGAATCCCTGTCGCCCGGCTGAACGCCCTCCCCTACTCCACCACCTGCATCAAATGCCAACGGGAAATGGAGGAGCACGGGGACAGCGGCGACCGCTACGATGTGGACTGGGATCGCGTCGCCGATGTCGAACGCCGCTTGAGCGAACGCCGTGATGTGGACCTCTCGGACATTGAGATGGACCTGTCGCGCTAGCTCGAAGGCCCGGATCCGGGCTGCGTCATTTTGCTACACATCGCTTGCCTAAATTGCGGCAGCTATCGCAAAAAAACCCAGGCGCATTTCGCCTGGGTTTTTCATTTTCCCCCGAGATTTTGGGATTTGGGAGGAATCTGCTCCGTCCGTGAATCCGGCGGAACTTGTCAGCTGCGGGACATGCGAAGACTTTTCCCAGCGTATCGCCCTCGGGGCAAAAATTTGTCGCCCCAACGCCGACTTGAGTGAATTCTGCTCCTAAAGCCTGACTTACACTGTTGGCAGTGACGATCATTTCCCCTGGCCGGATTGTGACTGCCATGCTGAAGCAAATCGGAATGATTGCGGTGCTGGGCGGCGGGGCGTTCTTCGGCGCAATGGCCGCGGTTTTACTTCAGTCGCACACAACAGGGACGCTGGTTGCCCAATCCCCCGCGACCACCAACGACCCCTTGGCCCGATTGTCGGAGCGATTCGAGTGGGTCGCGACGCGAGTCGGTCCGGCAGTGGTGGCGATCGAGGCGGTGAAGCCGCCGACTCCGGGGAAATCCCGGCCCGTGGAAGAGTCCGGGTCCGGCGTCATCATTCAGGGCGAAGAGGGTAAGAACTGCTACGTCCTCACCAACAATCACGTGGTCGCCGGGGCCAAGCCAGAGCAGATCACGCTGACACTCTCGGACAATCGGGTGGTTCGGCCGAGTCAGGTTTGGGCCGACCCGGAAACCGACGTCGCCCTGTTGCGGGTCGATCGCGGCGACTTGCCGACGGCTCGACTGGGTGACAGCGACCAGGTCCGCGTCGGACAATGGGTCGTCGCCATCGGCAGCCCCTTCGGACTCAACCAATCCGTCACGCACGGCATCATCAGCGCTCGAGAACGTGGGCAGATCAGCCTCGGCGGCACCATCCGCATCAAGAACTTCTTACAAACCGATGCCCCAATTAACCCCGGCTCGTCGGGCGGCCCGCTGCTCAACCTGGATGGCGAAGTCATCTGCATCAACACCGCCATCGCCTCGTACAACAACAGCAACAGCGGCGTCGCCTTCAGCATCCCGATCAATCTTGTCCGTCGGGTCGCCCGGGAACTTCTGGAGAAAGGCTCCGTCTCGCGGGGCTTCCTCGGCCTGCATCTGGCCCCGTCGTTCGACCCCACCGCCGCCCTGCGACTCGGCCTCGAACACGCCAACGGGGCCCTGGTCGAGACGGTTTACCCCCAGACTCCCGCCGACGAGGCCGGACTCAAGCCGGGAGACGTCATCTTGCGCTTGGACCAGGTCGTCATTCGCAATGAGAACCAACTCATCAACCTGATTAGTTCGATGCCCGCCGGCCGACGAGTCCGCCTCGAAGTCTGGCGCAATCGCCAACTGGTGACGCTTCAGGCCACCATCGGTGACTGGCACGAGGCCCAATCCCGACTGCGGACGATCTCGGCCAAGCCGAACTAATATGGCACCTTCCGCCGAACCGAGCGACTCCCGCTTCGCACCCTCGGAACGTACATTGATGGTCAACGTTTCGCCGAAGCGTCGAAGTGGAATCCAGAGGTGGAAGCCGTTTGCCCATGATGTGGAACCGCGTTTTGACCGGAGATTGTCTGCGAATCCTCGCGGGGCTACCGGCCGCTAGCGTCGATCTGGTGTTCGCCGCCCCGCCGTTCCCCATCGGCGACGACTACGATCGGTATGACGATCGCCGAAGCAAGGACGACTACCTGGCTTGGGCCGAGCGATGGCTCAAGGAAGTCCGGCGGGTGCTTAAGCCGACCGGGAGTTTCTGGTTGGCGATCGGCGATGAATACGTCGCCGAGCATAAGGTGCGGCTGGATGCCCTGGGGCT
>JAOAAM010000215.1 GCA_026418875.1 Gemmataceae bacterium
CTTCATGCGGTCCATCCAGCAGGTGCTCAAGGAACTACCCGCCGACCTGGAGCGCGGACTCTCCGAAGACGCCGTCGCCCAGAGCCTTGTCAAATTCGGTCCGAATCGTCTCACCCCCCTGCCCCGCGAGCCGATCTGGAAGAAGTTTTTGGAAAAGTTCGATGAGCCGATCATCAAGATCCTGCTCGCCGCAGCGTTGCTCTCGATCGTCGTCGAGGTTTTCAACCAGGAGAAGCTCATCGGCGGATTGATGTTCGGTTTGATCGTCACCGTTCTGGCGGTCGGCTTCGCCCAGGAGTCGCTGCGGCGTTGGCTTCCCTCCATCACGTTCGGCCTAGCCTTGGTCGCCGTGGGCATCAGCGTGCTGGTCGGCCACCCCGCCTACGAAGGATTCGCCGTCATGGTGGCGGTTGTGCTGGCCACCGGAGTCGCCTTCGCCAGCGAGTACAAAAGCGATCGTGAATTCGAGATGTTGAATGCCCGTAAGGAGGAAATTCAGGTCAAAGTCACGCGGAACGGCGGCTTCACCACGGTGCCGCTGGAGCAGGTGGTCGTGGGCGACCTTGTCTTGCTGGAGATGGGAGACGAAATCCCGGCCGACGGCCGACTGCTAAAAGCGACCGACTTGATGATCAATCAGTCGCTCATGACCGGAGAGTCGGTCCCCGTCCGCAAACGACCCGCGGCCATCGACGAGACGGCCGAGGGGCCTGAACAGCCCGGTTGCCTCTATCGGGGGACGCAAGTCGTCGACGGCGTGGGGCTCATGATGGTCACGGAGGTCGGCGATGACACGATGATTGGGCAGATCGCCCGCCGACTTTCCGCGGAGGAGGGTGACGACGCAGAGGAACCGGGGGAGGAAACTGGTGAGGCCCGCGTCCGCAAGAAACTGACGATCTCCAAGCAGCTGACCCCGTTGCAACACAAGTTGTCCGACCTGGCCGACCTCATCAGCAAGGTGGGGTACATCGCGGCAATTGCAATCTTTCTCGCCCTGATGGGTCGCGGCCTGGTGACGGGCGGGTTGACCGCATCGCTGGGGGGGGCCGCCAAGTACGCTCTCGATTCGGTCGTGTACATGGTCATCATCATCGTCGTGGCCGTACCCGAGGGCCTGCCGATGAGCGTGACCGTCTCGCTGGCGTTGGCCATGCGCAAAATGACTCGGGCGAACTCGTTAGTTCGGCAATTGGTCGCCTGCGAGACAATCGGCTCGGCCACCGTCATCTGCTCCGACAAAACCGGGACGCTGACCCAAAACAAAATGCGCGTCGACCGCGCCTGGTGGGATGGACAACTCTTCGAGCGCGATGGCACGAATTGGGTCCGGTTGAACTCGACAGATAGTTGGCCGCGGATTTTGAACGGTCACAGCCCTGCCGACTGGATCGCGTTGAATTGCGCGGTCAATTCGACAGCCCATCTCGAGGACCGCGGGGGGGGCAAAATGGTGCCCGTCGGCAATTCCACCGAAGGTGCCTTACTTCAATGGCTGTACGAAAATGGCGTGATTTATCACCAACTTCGGCTGCAATTTCCCCCCGTCTTTCAGATCCACTTCTCCTCCGAGCGGAAGTGCATGACCACGGTGGTGCAATATGGTTCGCGCATGATCTCGCTGGTCAAGGGAGCGCCCGAGACGATCGTCGGCATGTCGCACTCCTACGTGGACGCGGACGGCACGATCCGGCCGTGGACGGCGGAAATGCGGCAAAAATTGGAAGCGGCGTTGAAGCATGTGGCCGACCAGGCGATGCGGACACTGGCATTCGCCTTCCAGGTGCTTCGTGAGGATATGCCGACCAGCGCCGACGGGGTCGAGAATTGCCGCGAGGAACTCGAGAGTGGCTATGTCTTCGCCGGCTTTGTCGCCATCCGCGATCCCCTGCGAGACGATGTGAAAGACGCCGTGCGACAGTGCCGTCTTGCGGGCATCGAAGTCAAGATGATCACAGGCGACAACGTACACACTGCTCGGGCCATCGCCCAAGAGATCGGCCTGTTGGATTCCCCAGACTCCCTCATCCTGACACACGACGAATTCGACCAGATGTCCGACGAACAACTGGCCGAAGTCATGCCCCGCTTGCGGGTGCTGGCCCGCGCCCGGCCGATGGATAAACTCCGCATCGTCCGCATCCTGCAAGCCCAAGATCATGTCGTAGCGATGACGGGCGATGGCACGAACGACGCACCCGCCCTCAAACAGGCCGACGTCGGCCTGTCCATGGGCATCGCGGGTACCGAAGTGGCGAAAGAGGCCAGCAAGATCGTCCTCTTGGACGATGCTTTTTCAACGATCGTCAAGGCAGTCCACTGGGGCCGGTCGTTGTACGAGAACATCCAACGCTTCATTCAATTCCAGCTAACCATCAACGTCAGCGCGCTGACGATCGCATTTTTGGGGCCGTTCCTCGGCGTCCGGCCCCCCTTCACCGTGTTGCAACTGCTGTGGATCAACGTCATCATGGACACCTTTGCGGCGATCGCCTTGTGCAGCGAACCGCCGCGGGCGGGATTGATGCGCATGCCCCCGAAGCGAAAAAACGAGAGCATCGTGACGAAGAGCATGCTGAGCACGATTTTCTCCACGGCCGCCTTCTTCGTCGTCGTCATGCTCGTGCTGCTGTGGGGAATGAAGCATCACCAGTGGTTCCGCGACGTTCAGCCTGAGAGCGCCGGCGAAGAGTTCGCTCCGCTGACCTATGGGCAGACCACGATCTTCTTCACGGTTTACGTTCTGTTCCAGATGTGGAACCAGATCAACTGCCGATCGTTGACGGCCGATCAAAGCGGCTTGCACCGCCTGTTCCACAATCGAGCCTTCTTGATGATTGCGAGCCTGACTCTCATCGGGCAAATCCTGATCGTCACATTCACTTACGACATTTTCAGGGTCCGGCCGCTGGGGATCGTCCCGTGGCTGGTTATCTTCGCGGCAACCTCTTCGGTTTTGGTCTTCGCCGAAGCGGCACGGTTGGTTCGGCGTCGGCTGCAAGCAAAACCCACGACAGGACAAAAACCTCTATGAGCAACTTGTGGGACAAGCTACGGCAAGCGGCGACGCACTACGGTGTCGGGGACTATTCCCGGCATGTTTTCCTCTGCATCGGGCCGGACTGCTGCTCCTCCGAAACGGGGCAAGCCGCATGGGATGCCTTGAAGCGGGAATTGAAAAATCGCGGCTTGTCAATGTCCCGAGGCCCCAACGCTTGCTACCGGACCAAGGCGGACTGCTTGCGAATCTGCTGCGGGGGCCCCATCCTCGTTGTTTATCCGGAGGGGACGTGGTACGCACAGATGACGGCCGACCGCATTCCTCGATTTGTCCAGGAACATCTGACCGAGGGTCGACCGATCGAGGAGTGGGTGTTCGCGCGGAATCCGCTGCCACGCGAGGGAGACGTTGGTGAACGTTGAGTTGAAGGGAAGGGGCGAGGCAGTGGGGCTAAGGGGACTCGCTCTCGTCAGCGTCGCAAGGCTCCACGGATCAACTGCCGGGCGCAAGCGGCCGCGCCGATGAATCCAGCGTCGCTGCCGAGTTGGGCGAAGCGAATCTTCGTTCGCTCCGCCGGGACGGGGAAAGCATACGTCGGGACATGGTTGCGGATCTTCTGCAAAAACCAGTCTCCCGACTCGGTCATGCCGCCGGCAAAAACGACCATCTCCGGGTTGATGACGTGCATGAGATTGGCGGCACCGATCGCCAGAATCGCCGCGGTTTCGTCCACGATTTTTTCCGCCAAGGGATCGCCGGCTTTAGCGGCGTCGAAGATTCGCTGGGCGGTCAATTTCTTTTCCCGAAACACCTGGTGCAGGATCGACGGCGGCGCACCCGCGAGAGCCTCTTCTGTGCGCTTGACCACGGCCGTGGCGCTGGCATAGGCTTCGAGGCAGCCGCGTTTGCCACAACCGCACAGCCGGGGCTTGGTCATTTCGATTTTCATATGCCCCAACTCGGCACCGTGGCTGTGTTCCCCCTCGAGCACTTCGCCATTGATGATGATGCCACCCCCGACCCCGGTGCCCAGCGTAAACATGACGAGGCTGCGAACGCCGGCCCCGGCTCCCGACCAATACTCGCCCATGGCTGCCGCATTGGCATCATTTTGAAATGCCGTCGGTTTCCCGAACTTGTGGGCGATATAGTCGCGGACGGGGACGTTGCGCCAAGGCTTAAGGTTGGGCGGGTCGAGGATATACCCGGTCTTCAGATCCATCGTTCCCGGGGTAGCCACGCCAATGGCCGCAATGTCGTCCAAAGTCAGACCAGCGGCGACGACGGCTTGGCGGATCGTCTCGCACATCGTTTCCAAGCCGGCTTCCTGGCCCCGCTCCGGCTCGGTCGGGAGGCTCACGTGGGGTGCCGGCCGACCATCGTCATCGACGACAGCGGCTTTCATCGTGGTGCCGCCCACATCCAACCCCACGTAGCGTAACTCGTTCGCCATGGTCGATTCGGACCTCGATTTCGCTCATCGGCCGCCGACATTCTCATGCCGAGCGGCAATTGGGTCAAGCGGACTTCTAAGGCTGCGTTTCAGACGGTTTGGGTTTGTCCTGATGGCCATGCTTCCCCGTGACGGCAGGTCGGCCGAAGCAACCAAGCGACACAAAGCACAGCAACGAGATGGAAATCAGCACCCGAAAAAGACGTGTCATGATCCTGCACCGAGGCTCGGAAGAGATCCGCGTGGAATAAAAGAAACCACCGGGTAGGCCCAAGGAGCCACCCGGTGGCAGGTATTGTACAGCGAACGGAGAGACTGGGGGCTTACTTCTTAGTGCCCGCGGGCTTCGAGTCGTTGCACCCGATCGAGGTGCTGACTGCGCTGACCGCCAAAACACCTAGCAGCAAAGCGAGGACGAACTTCTTCACGATTCGGATCCTTTCACCTAGGAACAAGGAAAAACACAAGCCCGGCACCCCCCGGTGCAAGGCGTCGAACCCGCAATTGGAGACTTATTTGCCGTCCTTCTTCTCTTCCTTCTTCTCGCCCGGTTGATCGGCGGGCTTCTCCGCAGGCTTCTCAGCGGGCTTCTCAGCGGGCTTGTCTGCCGGCTTCTCCGCGGGTTGATCGGCGGGCTTGTCCGCCGGCTTGTCCGCGGGCTTCTCCGCCGGCTTCTCCGCCGGCTTGGTTGCCGTCGGGGCACCCGCCTTCGGGGCGCTGGTCTTGGCCGGCTCATTGCAGCCGACAGCAAACAGGAACGCCGCCAACGTCAGGAACGACACGAGCTTTTTCACGGTAGTCCATCCTTATGCAAGAGTGACACACGTAACATCGCCGCCCACCGCAGTGGCTGGCGGCATCACCTGCATGATGCCGATCTCTCACACTTATTCCCAGAACTACGCCGACAACTGACGCCGTCAAGATCAAGAGCGACGCGACGAAGGAAA
Organism: Gemmataceae bacterium; assembly: GCA_026418875.1. Lineage (GTDB taxonomy): Bacteria > Planctomycetota > Planctomycetia > Gemmatales > Gemmataceae > CAKZUU01. The sequence goes on from JAOAAM010000215.1 coordinate 5,405, forward strand.
TCATAAAATCCCGTTCTCCGGGGTCGCGGGAATAAATCCCGGGGGGCAACGTCTTATCACCGACGAGGTAGCGGCATGGGCCAAGCGATGCCCCACGGGGCCTTCAGACGCCTCGTGGATGAGCACTACGCCCAGCTGTATCGGTACGCGTACCGGCTGTGTGGCTCCGCCGAGACCGCGGCCGACCTGACGCAGGAGACTTTCGCCAAGGCTCACGCCCAATTCTCCCAGCTCCGCGATCCGGCTCGGGCGAAACCCTGGCTGTTCGCCATCCTGCGAAACACCTACCTCCAGCAACGCCGGCAGGAAAAAAACCATCGCGAGGTTCCTCTGGAGTCGCTGGAGCAACCAGCCGCTTCGGACATCGCGGACGATCCGTATGACGTGAATCCACAAAGACTTCAGGAGGCGCTGAACGAATTGCCCGAAATGTTCCGAACGCCCTTGATCTTGTTTTATTTTGAGGAATTAAGTTACCGTGACATCGCCGAACAAATGAACGTCCCGATCGGGACGGTGATGTCGCGGTTAGCACGAGCCAAAAGCTACCTGAGGCAGCGATTGACGATACGGCCTCCATCCGACGAGCGGCGGCAATGAATTGTTCGACCATCCGATCCTTGGCCCCCTTTTTCTCCCGCCACGGCGAGTTGTCCGACGAGGACCGCGCCACCATCGAGGCTCACTTGGCGGTCTGCCCCAGCTGCCAAGGTTGGTTTCAACGCGAGCAGGAGTTTGACGCAGCCGTCGCTCGGGTCATCCAACAAGTCGAAGTGCCCAGCGATCTGCCCAACGCGATTTGGCGAAAGATCGCCACACAGAGCAGGCGTGCCGCCCGGATGAAGGTGCTTCGAGTAGCCGCCGTGGCCTCGGCCGTGGTCCTGCTCGTGGCCCTTGGTTGGAAGATCTGGACATCTCGACCGGTCGTGGATCCGGTCCAATGGGCGGCATGGGAGGACCAACGCTACGTGTTCACCTACAACGGCTCACGTGAGTCGGCCGTCGAGTTTTTCGCCCGCAGCGGAGTGAAAACGTTTGTCCCTTACGATTTCGACTACACTTTGCTTACCCGCTTGGACGTCGTTGCCGTCGAGGGGACGCCGGTGGCTTGCTTGGTATTTCAGAAGGGCCCGAACCGGGCCAAGGTTTACGTTCTCCCGAAGCGACGTTTTCGGGTTCCGAGGGGCGAATTGGCGGCGGCCACGGGGAGCCATTGTACGGTTGAGTTTGCCGAATCCTCGCGTGAGTTCGTCCTGGTCATTGTGTACTTCGGCGAGCCGAACCGGCAGCTTTTCATGCCGCCGGGGTCGATCGGTTGATCCGCCTGCCCGGCTAGCGTCGTTCCTCGCACATCAGCGATGCCGCCGTTCAGCTCGATTTGCCTAAGCCGAGCGGGGCGGGTTCATCGGCTCTGCCCGAAGATCTTCTTGAACACCGCCGTCTCCTTCGGGCCTGCCGTCTGAGCGGAGGCTGCGGCCGCAGCAGGTGGAACGACCGCGGCCATGATGCCCGTGCTGCCGGGTTGAGGTCGTCCCGAGGCATCGTGGCAGCGACGCTGAAATTGGGCCAGCCGCTCCTTAATGCTCGCGTCGCCCCGCTGAAGCAATTCCATCTCGTGCTGAATCTCGGCTTGCAGCCTCTGCAATTCGGTTCGCTGACGAGCCAATTCAGCGCGGTCCTTGGCCATGCCGATCTCCATTTCCCGCATCTGGGCCATCATCGCCTCTTCGTCTTCCTTCAACTGCTGACGCTCGGCCTCGAGCTCCTTGCGTTCCTGAGTCAACCGCGCGCGCTCTTTGTCCAATTCGTCGGCTTCTCTCGCCAAGTCATCGTCGTGCGGGACGAAGCGGTGAGTCTTGAACCGCTCTTCCCATTCCTCGACCTGGGCTTTCAAAGCCTGGAGCTGCTCGTCCTTCTCTTTCAGCAACTGCTCGGCCTCGTTGAATCGTTGTTCCCAAATCGCGGGGTCATTTGCTTCGAGAACCTCGCGGTACTCCTCGATGACCTGCTTCAATTCGGCGTTTTCAGCACGCAGGCGTTCTAGTTCGGCGTGGGTGGCGGTCGTCAGAGGGGGGAGTCCGCGGGGCGGGGTGGGACGGGCACCGTTGCGGCTGCCGGGTAAGGCGCGGGTTGAGGCGGCGGCCGGGGCGGGGATCTGGTCGCGGCGAGGCCAACGCGTCGAAGAGTCGCTCATGGCCCGCTCGGCCTGGGACTGCTGAATGACGGCATCGACATCATCCTGCTTCGCATGGTCCGTCGGTTTGGCCCGCAGGAGCGACTCGATCTCCGAGCTGAGTTCGCTCTCGCCGATCTGATCGAAGTCCACGGAGTCGGACGGGCAATCCGTAGAGGGAGGGGTCGCTGCCGAGAGTAAGCGCCGTCGCAAGATGCTGAGCGACGGATCAGGCGACGGATTAGCCATATTCTACACACCTCCCCGGAGCCGGAGTCCGAAAGCTGAGCGACGGTTCGTCTTGCGGAACACTCCGGCTCAAGCGTAGGTCGCCAGTCGGCAATGTCAAATTGTTCCGCAAAACTGGCACGATCGCTGGATTCGTTGCAACCGTTTGCCTCGGACCGACAGTCGTGATCGGCGTGGTTTTACGTGACGGAGGAATGGAAGAGGAACGGTGCCGGAATTAGCCAACGCATCAGGAGATGCCGCGTTGTATTTTAGACGTGTGACATTCCGCCTTCGCTGGGTAAGGTGGTCCGGAGGGGCCAGAAGGGTGGCAGAGCCTGGCAACTCGCACCCGCTACGGCAGGGAACACGAACGAGTGGGCACTAGAGTCCGCCCCGAGGACGAGCGGGAAGAGGAGGTCAGCCCCGAGGAGGAGCGGGCACTGAAATCCCCCCCCGAGGACGAGCGGGCAGAGGAGGTCAGCCCCGAGGAGGAGCGGGCACTGGAGTTGGCCTGAGGCGAAGGGTAGAATGTCGAATTAGGCATCTTCGCGGGCGCGCCTGGGAACAGGGCACCACGATCAACTTTGAGTGATATTTCGAGGTGAGGAGAGTCGGCCAAATGTCCACCGTCCAAAGGCTCCGCCTGGTCGCCGCGCTCCTGGGGCT
>JAOAAM010000236.1 GCA_026418875.1 Gemmataceae bacterium
GCTCAGGTCCTCGGCGAGCCGCTTTGTCAACGTCGTCACCAAGACCCGCTCGTTGCGGGCAGCGCGGAGTCGAATCTGCTCTAGCAAATCGGGAACCTGGCCGCGAGCCGGCTTGACTCGGATCAACGGATCGAGCAACCCCGTCGGCCGAATCACTTGTTCCACCACCTCGCCGCCGGTGCGCTCCAATTCCACCGGCCCCGGTGTCGCGGACATGAACAGCACTGTCCGCAGCCGCCGCTCGAATTCGTCGAATTGCAAGGGGCGATTGTCCAAGGCGCTGGGAAGGCGAAATCCGTGCTCGACGAGCGTCTCCTTGCGGCTGCGATCGCCAAAATACATCCCCCGCACCTGCGGCAAGGTGACGTGGGATTCGTCGATGATCATGAGGAAATCGTCGGGGAAATAGTCGAGCAGGGTGTACGGCGGCTCCCCGGGTTTACGGCCGTCGAACCAGCGCGAGTAATTCTCGATCCCGGAGCAGTAACCGACATTTCGAAGCATGTCCAGATCGTAGCGAGTCCGAGCCGCGAGCCGCTGGGCTTCGAGGATTTTGCCTTGGGACTTCAGCTCGGCGAGGCGTTCGTTCAATTCTTGTTCGATGCCGACGATGGCGTGTCGAGTTCGCTCCTCGGGTGTGACGAAGTGCTTGGCCGGGTAAATGAACATCTCGTCGAGTTCCCGCAGGGTCTCGCCGCTGACGGGGTGGATGATGGCGAGCGAATCGACTTCATCGCCGAACAGTTCGATGCGGAGGGCGGTTTCCTCGTAGGCGGGCCAGACTTCGATGACGTCGCCGCGGACCCGAAACCGACCGCGCTCGGGGGCCAGGTCGTTCCGCTGGTATTGGATGTCGACCAGCCGCAGGAGGATCTGCTCTCGTTCGACGATGTCACCCTTCTTGAGGTACACCATCATCCGTTTGTAATCGGTCGGAGAGCCTAGGCCATAAATGCACGAAACACTCGCGACGATGATGACGTCGTCGCGGCTGACCAGGGCGCTCGTGGCCGCCAGCCGAAGACGGTCGATGTGCTCGTTGATCGAGGCGTCCTTCTCGATGTAGATGTCCCGCTGGGGGATATAGGCTTCGGGTTGGTAGTAGTCGTAATAGCTGATGAAATAGCAGACCGCGTTGTTGGGGAAAAAGTGGCGGAATTCTTTGTAGAGTTGGGCGGCGAGGGTTTTATTGTGCGAGAGGACAAGCGTGGGCTTGTTCATCTCGGCGATGACGTGGGCCGCCGTGAACGTCTTCCCGGTGCCAGTCGCGCCCATCAAGGTCTGAAATCGTTTTCCCTTGCGGAAACCCTCGACGAGTTGGGCGATCGCCTTGGGTTGGTCGCCCGCCGGGGAGAAAGGGCTGACGAGATTGAAGCGCGAGGCCATGGTCGCTCCGAAGACTGCCACGTCCGAGCCAACCGAATTATACGGAATTGCCGAACCCCACCTCGGAGCCGTCGCGGCATCGGTACAATGAGCTGCGGAGGTCGCGGCCATGCGCTTCTTCATCGATGGCTACAACCTGATGCATGCGTTGGGTCTGGTCCGGCCCAAGGCGCAACGGAGCCTGGCGAAATGCCGCAGCGACTTCTGCGCTTGGATTCGGCGTGTCCACCGCGGCAACCCGAACGAAGTCACCGTGGTCTTTGACGGCCAGCCATTGGCGAAGGACCGAGCCGGCGACGAGTGCCCCGAGGGGCCTCACGTCGTCTTCTCCCGCGGCGAGACCGCCGACGATCTGCTGGAGCGGATGGTCCGCGACGACTCCGAGCCGGCGACGCTCACCCTCGTCTCCAACGATCGGCGGCTCCGGCGATTCGGCAAAGGCCGACGCTGCATCGTCTGGAGTTGCGAGGATTACCTCGATTGGGCGATGTCCTCCGAAGCAGTCGGCGATCATCGTCCCGGGGTAGCGTCGGAGAAACCCGCCAACAATAAGGATGCGGAGTTGTGGAAACGGGAATTCGCCGACCTCGATCACGACCCCCATCTCCGTCGGTTCAATCAAGTTTACCGCGACTTCGGATTGTCCTGACGTCTCGTCCGGTTGCGGGGCCAAACCCAGTTTCGGTCGAGAAAAGCCACGCTGGCATCGGTCGTGCCGAGCCGGTTCACGCTCCAGCGATGCCAGAGTACTGCCGGTAGTTGCGCTGCCGCCTGAAGGCGACCGCGCCAAAACGGGATCAGGCGTCCCTCGTGCCAGCGTCGCCACGATTTCGCCGCAAGCACGCCAAGATGGACCCAGAAGGCCGCCGGGAGAAGTCGCCCGGGCATGTTCCGCCAGAAAACGAGTTCTTCGTTGCGAGACTGTTGCACCAGAAGGGCTGGGTCCGAGCGGCCATGCGACGCACCGACGTGATGCCAGACCCGTGATCGCGGATCGAAGACGATCCGGCCGCCCGCTCGGCGGAGTCGGAACGACAGGTCGACGTCTTCAAAGTAACTTCCGAACGACTCCGGGAAGCTGCCAACGTCCAGGATTGCTTGCCGTCGGTAGAAAGCGCTGGAGCCGCTGGCCCCGAAAACCTCCCGCGGTTCCAAGGGAAAATCCGACAGAGCGCGGCCATTTCCACGTTTCTGCGCGAAGCCGCCCCAATGGTAGGTGTCGCCCGCGCTGTCGATTGTCGGCGTCGCGCTGCCATGCCGCAAAACCAGCGGGGCAACCGCGACGATTTTGGGATCGTGAAACCAGGCCATCGCGGCATCGGCCCAGCCTGGTTCCACCTCGGTGTCGTCGTTCAGCAACTCGACGATGGGTGCTCGTGCGGCCTCGATTCCTCGGTTGGCGGCCACGCAAAACCCACGTCTGGAGGGCAAGCGGATGAGCCGGACGCCGGAAAACTCCGCCGCGACCTGCCGTGCGGACTCGTCCGGGGAAGCGTCATCGACCACGATGATTTCGGTGCCGGTCGGAGCGTGGGCCTTGACCGAGGTGAGGCAACGGCGCAAAAGATCCGAGCGCTGATGCGTGGGGATGACGATTGACAGAACGGGCGAGCGGTCGTCATGGCACGCGGACATCCCTTCCCCCCTCTTGCGCGATCCGCCAGGCACGCAAAAAAGCCCGTCGGTGCTGGCCTTGCAGGCCATCCCAAGCCAGCCGGCTCAATTCAACCAACGCTTGCTGGTCGGCAGGATTTCGCCAGGCGACCAACCGCCGGACCCAAGCCTCCAGCGTGACCACCAGGGCCAAGCAGGTCGCGGCCGTGGCAGACCAATGTTTCCGAGCGTAGGTCAGTAGCGCCTGCCGAGTCAAAAGCCGCAGCCGGGGAGGGACGGGGCGGGTGTGCAGCGGATGGTGGTGGCAGATCGCCAATCGAGGATCGTGGACGACGTTCCAACCAGCAGACCGCGCTCGTTGGCTCAAATCCACATCTTCGTAATAGAGGAAGTAATCGGGGTCGAACCCGCCGATCTGGTTGAAGCAGGCACGACGTATCGCCATACCGCAGCCGCTCACCCATCCGACTTCGTGCCGACATCGCCGCGACGACACGTTGCACCGTCGCCTTCCACGGGGTCGAAGAAATCCTAGCACGACGTCCATCAGGGCTGGGGGAGTCCCAACCGAGGGCTGAGTCTTTCCGTCCGCATCGGGGAGCCGCAGGCCGATGACACCATCCCGCGAATCGGCCTGGCCCAGAAATGTAATGGCATGGTCGAGAAAAACGGCAGTCACTTCGACATCTGGGTTCAGCAGCAGGAGCCATTCGCCACGGGAGTGAAATGCCGCGTGATTGACCGCTTGGCCGAAACCCACGTTGTCGTGCAGTTGTCGCAGGGAGACCCCGTCGATGGTTGGCATCGAGCCAAGTTCCGAGCCGGCACGGGCACCATTGTCGATGACCAAGACCTCGGCCTGACCTCGCCGTAGGGATTCGGATCGGGACAGCGATTGAACCAAGCGGCGCGTTTCACCATCGCTGCGGTAATTCACGATGACGACAGAGAGGGCCAAGACCGGTAGGGACAAGCCCGGTGCGGTTCCGGCACGTTCGACCGCGGGCAACCGGTACGAACCGATCGATGCCGAAGGTTGGGCATGAAGGCGGAACGGAGCAACTCCCGTTGCCGGTTGAATCGTTGGGATCCTTCCCATGCGTGATCTTCCTGCCGTTAACGTCGTCTGGACCGGCAGCGAGGCGGACCGAGGACTTCCGTGAGGACGATGGCCAAGGGCACAGTTTCCGGCGAGCGTAACATTTGCACGAGTCGCTGACCGAGGTTGGGCCGTGAGCTATCCACTGTGGCTGGTGCGGATGCTGGCCGCGGTCGTGGCGGAGCCGGCATCGCCGACGGTGCCATCGAGGGGGGCATCGCGGCGATTGACGCAGGCCCGGAGGAGACGGCCGCCGGTAAATCGAACTGGGTGGTCGTCGGCGGGCGAGCCGGGATCACGTCCACCACGTCCGGCTCGGGGGCTTTCGGTCGTGGTGGTAGCTCGACGATGACCGGCCTCGGGGGAGGCGGACGCCGGGCCGAGCGGGGCGGACGAACGACCTCCACCTCATCAATGGGTGGCTCGGCCTTGGCCTGCTCCTCCGCCGCCTTTTTCCGCAGTTGTTCCACCTCGCGCAGGAAGCGCTCGATGTCGCTGAGGGGCGAACGCCCCGGCCTTGGCTGCTTGCCCATCCCGGCACCCTGTGGTTAGCTGGTGGCCCGATCGTGTGCCGGCGTCGCTTTCGCCGGCTGACTCGCCGCGGCGATGGCACTGCGCATCTCGGTGTCCGACTGCAAATTCTTCATGTTGTAGTAGTCCATGATCCCCAGCCGCCCATGCCGAAACGCTTCGGCGATAGCCAACGGGATCTCGGCCTCGGCCAGGACCACTTTCGCCCGATTTTCCTCGACCAGCGCTCGCATCTCCTGCTCGCGGGCCACAGCCAAGGCACGGCGTTTTTCGGCCTCGGCTTGGGCGACCCGCAGGTCGGCGGCGGCCTGGTCAGCTTGCAGCTTCGCACCAATATTCTCGCCCACCTCGATGTCGGCCATGTCCACCGAGACGATCTCGAACGCGGTTTGGGCATCCAATGAAGCGTGCAGCACGGTCTGGGTGATCATGTTCGGATTCGCCAAAACCTCCTTGTGGTCGTTGGCGGAACCGATCGCCTTGACGATACCTTCGCCGACGCGGGCGATGATCGTCTCCTCGGTGGCACCGCCGACGAGGCGCTCCAGCTTTGTGCGAACCGTCACCCGAGCCTTGGCCCGGAGTTGGATCCCGTTGCGGCAAACCGCATCGAGGAATTGCCGACCCTTCGACGGATCCGGGCAGTCGATCACCTTCGGATTCACGCTGGTCTTGACCGCATCCAAGACATCGCGGCCGGCAAGATCGATCGCCGCGGCCGTCTTCCACGACAGGTCCATCCCGGCCTTGTGGGCAGCGATGACGGCCGTCGCCACCTTCGGGACGTTGCCGCGTGACTGATAATGCGATTCCAGATCGGCGGTCGACACTTTGACGCCGGCTTGAACCAGCGCGATCTTCTGCCGCACGATCATGGCGTAATCGACTTTGCCCAGCCGCATGCGAATCAATTGCAAAAAGCCGATGTTCGCCCCGTAGAGAAGGCTTTGAATCCACAGATGGATGAACGAGAAGAAGACAATCAAGACGAACAAGCCGATGAACAGCAGGACGACGCCACCGACGACCCACAAAATCGTCGTCTCGCTGACGGGTTTGTCTGCGGCCAGGGTGATGAACGCGGTCATGTTTCCTCCCGTTGAGAATCCATCGAGTTGGCCCCTATGCTAACTTGGTGCTTCTAGATTCGCCAGATCAGGCGGACTTTCCAGCGGCCGCACAATGACGGTTGCACCCTTCACATCAATGCAGCGGACCCAGGTATTCGGTTCGATCAAGACGCCCTCGGAGAGACAGTCCACCCGGCGACCGTCGAATTCGACGACCCCAGCTGGTCGCAGGACCGACACCGCCCTCCCTACCCTTCCACGCAGTCGTTCCAGTTCCTCGCCGCCAGGGAAGGCGACGAGCTTCTCCTCGGAGGTGGTCCCCTCGACGATCATTCGTCGGCCGAAGGGCGTCCGCGGCCAGATGTACATGGCCAGCACGGCGAAGATCGGTAGCAGAATCGCCTGGCCGACCAGCGTCGCAAAACCCA
>JAOAAM010000169.1 GCA_026418875.1 Gemmataceae bacterium
ACCACAACCGGGTGAACGAGTCTTTCACCCGAATGCGTTGCACCGTGACCCACTGGGCTGGCGAGGGCAATCGGGCGGGGTTGTAGCAAATGAATTCCTGGCACAAGTGCAAGTTAGCCGCCTCTTGAAATGCCAGCAACGCCTTGAGGCTGGTCGTGGACATGGTCGGTTGTCCCGGTTCCCATCCGTTGCCCAACTCCAAGACGATGGAACCGTCGGGAGTCAAGTACTCGGCGAACAGCGGGGCGTAGCGGGCCAGCCATCGGGCGAACGCCTTGCCGATCAGGTTGCCGTACTCTTTCTCCCGACACAACGGGAACGGTGGCGAGGTGAAGATCAACTGAACTTGCTGCCGTTTTGCGGAGAGTTGTTCCTGGCGCAACACCTTCTCCGCCGGGCCAGTCCACATCTGGCCCGCAGGTGTCTCATAAACCATCCGCACCGGTTGCGACTTTTGACGCTGCTTCGCCACCGCCTGAAGCCTCCGTGCCCCACTGACGGGGGCGGGACTATGCGATGGCTCGAAGTTCTCGTCAATGCCGATTTGGACCCCAATTTCCCCGAGGGACCGTCCCCATCCCCTTCCCCGCGATCCTTGGGTCCTTCCGATAAGCCGCCGGGTGATCGGCTTCCCGCTTGCATGAACCGACCGAGGGTCTGACTTACACGTCGCAGATGCGGTAGGCCTGGGCCAACGAGGCGAACGGATCGCGCGTGGGGATGAATTCTTGCCCCACGTAGCCATCGAAGCCGGTCGCGGCGATGGCCCGCATGATCGCCGGATAATTCAGTTCCTGCGACTCGTCGATCTCGTTGCGTCCCGGATTGCCACCGGTGTGGAAGTGGCCGATGTGTTGGATGTGCGTCCGAATCGTGCGGATGACGTCCCCCTCCATGATCTGCATGTGATAAATGTCGTACAGGAGCTTGAAGCGGGGCGACCCCACCGCTTGACACAACCGCACGCCCCAATCCGTCTTGTCGTACATGTAGTCTTTGTGGTCGATCTTGCTGTTCAACCCCTCCATCAAGATCGTGACCTTTTTCTCCTCCGCGTAGCCCACGATCTGCTTGAGCGCGGCAGCACAATTTTTCAGCCCTTGCTCGTCATCCATGCCGGCACGATTTCCCGACATCGTCAGGACGTTGGGAATTCCCTCGGCGGCGGCGAAGTCGATGTCTTCACGCAGTTCCTTCAGGATTTTCTCGTGATTCTCGACCCGGTTCAGCCCATTGACGATGCCGCTCTGGCAACGCATCACGGCACAGGTCAGGCCGTGTTTTTTCACCCGGCGGATTTCGTCCGGTCCAAGCAATTCGATCGAGCGATAACCGATGCGTGCGGCTTCCTCGGCCAATTTGTCGAGGTCGATCCGGCCATAACACCAGCGGCACAAGGACTGCTTGAAACGGGCTTTGGCCTTTGGCTCCTCGGCGTGGAGAGTCAGGGCCGCAGCCGTCGTTCCCAACACAGCCAGGGCTTCACGGCGATTCATGGCGTCATCCTCGTGTCGAGTGTGATTCAGCCGTCCGAATGCGTTCAAGCGAGCACTTGTTGAATCACCCGGCCGCCCACGTCGGTCAATCGTTCGTCGCGCGAGTTGTGCCGGACCGTGAGGCGCTCGTGATCCAACCCGAGCAGGTGCAGGATCGTCGCATGGAAGTCGTTCACGCTGATGCGTTCGTCGACCGCCTTCATGCCGAATTCGTCGGTCGCGCCGACGGCCTGCCCGCCTTTCACGCCGCCTCCTGCCAGCCACATGGTGAAGCCATACGGATTGTGGTCGCGCCCCTTGCCGCCTTGGCTGAAAGGCGTGCGGCCGAATTCGCTTGCCCACACGACTAGGGTGGACTCGAGCAATCCCCGGGCTTTCAGGTCTTTCAACAAAGCGGCGATGGGTCGATCGACGTGGCCGCACATTTTCTCATGATTGCCATTCAGATCGTCGTGAGC
>JAOAAM010000349.1 GCA_026418875.1 Gemmataceae bacterium
GATGTGTATAAGAGACAGCTGCGGGATCAGGACAATCAAAGGAAAAATGGGACAACGGTTCGATGCCGCTAACGTGGATGTGCAGGCCATGTTGTTGCGCGGCTCGGAGCCACGCTTGCCGGACGTCGTTCCCGACCTGGATCAAATGTTTCGGTACTTCACGGAACCGATGTTTGCGGATGGTCGCCAGAGCGGCAGTGGGGCCGACTCGTTCAGTCCAATTGGTGCTGCTGATGAACGACTTCTGCGCTGCATCCATGGCCGAGCGTGTGCCAATGATGGCCGAGATAGCGAATCCATTTCCCATGGCCTTCGCGAAGACGGCCATGTCGGGCGCGACATTCAGCATCATGTGAATGCCGCCAGAGTTCATCCGCCAGCCGGAGGTGACTTCATCAAAGATCAAAACAATCCCACGTTGACGAGTCCCCGAGCGGATGGTTTCGAGGAATGTTGGGTCGGGAAGACAATCTCGGGCTGGCTCCATCACGACCGCGGCCAAGTCTGAGCCGTATTCAGAGAGAATGGATTGGAATTCAGCAGTGTTGTTGAAATGGAACGGCAGGAGAGTCCCGCGCAACCCTCGAGGGACACCGGCTGGTGCCAGGCCGGCGAGCAAGTGCCCGTCCAAGGCTTTTTCGTCGGCGAGATTTGCTGAAAGATACCAATCGTGCCAACCATGATACCCGCAGAATGCGATTTTGTCCCTGCCTGTTGCAGCTCGGGCGATTCGGATGGCGATCGCAAGAGCCTCACCGCCAGCTCTGGAGAAGCGAACCATTTCGGCCCAAGGGTGCAATTCGAGGAGAAGCTCCGCGAGTTCAACTTCTTCGGGACAGTTCAGAGTGCACATCACGCCTTGTCGAATCACCGACTCGACGGCGGAATTGACATCCGGATCGGCATAACCTAACACACAGGCGCCGACGCCGAAGTGAGTGAAATCCTTGTACTGGCGTCCGTCCAAATCCCAGACATGAATCCCCTCGGCCTTGGCATAGTAAGATGGCCATTGGTCCGGGAGGAACATCTCCGGACGCTTGGAGAGGAGCTGCGTCCCACCGGGGATGATCTGCCTGGCTCGAAGATAGAGTTGTTGACCCGAGGTCATAAAAAATTACGCCAAGTTCCAATGGGATCGATCGACGATGCCACGCTCGACGAGAAATTCGGCGAAGGCCAAATTGATCGGGCTGTCGATCTCGATGGAGTATTCATCGGGCATCACTAGGCCGTAGGTTCGCTCGCGATCAGCGTAGATATTGCGGTGGCGGCTAAAATGATCCCACCGGAAGAGGTAGAGGGCACCGTTCATCGTATATTCGGGTCGATGGTCCTGACGGCGTCCTCGGGCAGCTTCACCCATCTTATCGATGATTGACGTGATACGCCCGTGTTCGTCCATCGTTCCGACGTAGATGCTGCTTACTTCCATCTGCCGCATGCCCACGACGACGGCGGCATCCTCTCGGATCATCAACTCGACGGCCTCATCCAAGTCGGAGGGCCTCGCGAAAGGAGAGGAGGGCTCTAAAAGCATCACCGCATCGAAACGATCTTTGCCCTCGGACTCGATGAACTGCATGGCGTGCCAAATCGCGTCGACACTTCGAGCGGTATCGGTGGCGAGCTCGGCAGGTCGGGTGAAGGGAACTTCGACTCCGTGGCGGCGAGCCTCCTCTTGAATCTCTGGACTATCCGTGGAGATGATCAGGCGATGGCAATAACGGCTTTTGCGTGCCGCGATCGCTTTGAATCCGACGAGCGACAGACCGCCGAGCCGTTTAAGGTTCTTCCCGGGAATCCCCTTCGAGCCGCCACGTGCCAGGATCAAGTGTAAAACGCGCATCGAAGCTTCGTTCGCAGGCAAATTAAGCCTTCACGATTTTTTCGCGGTTCTTGGTCACCTTCTGCGTGGCGTTCCGCGTGTCGACCACCAAAGGCGCATGCTCCACGATCCATTCGTAGTCGTAGGCCGAGTGGTCCGTGGCAATCAAAACACAGTCTTGGGACTTGAGGAATTCCTCGGTCAATGGTTGGCTCACCAAGGACAGTTCGGGATGACGACGCACCGGCGGCAGCTTCGGAACATGCGGATCGTTGTACTGGACGATGGCACCTCGTTTCAGCAGCAACTCGATCAACTCGAAGCCGGGTGACTCTCGGGCATCGTCGACGTCCTTCTTGTAGGCGATCCCCAAGATCGTGATCTTGCTCCCGCGAACCGGTTTGCTTCGGTCGTTGAGGGCGTCGGCCACTTTGTTTACGACGTACGACGGCATCGACGTGTTGATTTCGCCTGCCAACTCGATGAACCGGGTGGTCAATCCGAACTTGCGAGCAACCCAAGTGAGGTAGAAGGGGTCGATGGGGATGCAGTGACCGCCGAGTCCGGGACCGGGGTAAAACGCTTGGAAGCCGAACGGCTTCGTTTTGGCGGCTTCGATGACTTCCCAGACGTCGATGCCCATGCGGTCGTAGAGAACCTTCATTTCGTTGACCAAGGCGATGTTGACGGCCCGGTAAGTGTTCTCCAGGATTTTGCACGCCTCGGCGACTTCGGGGGATGAGACCTCGACCACGCGAACGACGACTTGGCTGTAGAGCTTCGATGCCAATTCCAAGCTACGCGGCTCCAACCCGCCGACGACTTTCGGAATGGTGGGTGCCGAGAAGTTGGCATTTCCCGGATCCTCCCGCTCGGGGCTGTACGCGACGAAGAATTCTTCGCCGACCCGCAATCGGGACTGGTTCAGGATGGGGAGCACTACGTCGCGCGTGGTGCCAGGGTAGGTCGTGCTTTCCAACACCACCAGTTGTCCCGGGCGGAGAGTCTCGGCAACCGCCTCGGCGGATCGCTCGACGTAGGTCAGATCCGGTTCGCGGGCTTCGGTCAATGGCGTCGGGACGCACAAAATGACGACGTCGGGCTCGCTAAGGCGATCAAAGCGATTGGTGGCCTCGAATCGTGGCTGCATCGCCTGAATCATCGCCGCGGGGATGTGCTTGATGTAAGACTCCCCACGTTGCAAACGGGCCACCTTGTCGGCATCGACGTCGAAACCGACGACTTGGAATCCCTTGTCCGCGAATGCCTTGGCCAGAGGCAAGCCGACATACCCCAGGCCGATGATCCCGACGCGGCAGGTCTTTGATTCGATCAAATTCCGAAGTCGAGTGAAATGAGCGGTCGCTGCTTCGGTTGCCGGCTTGGAGCTTTCGGTGGTTCGACCAAGGGTGGCTACGCCGTTCAGCATTTCGGGGGTCTCACAATTCGGAGCGATCGGGCTTGGGCGAGGGATAACTGGGTCGTGAGGCTCGCTCACGCTGCCAGACTGGGTCGCGATCAATGAGTCGGAGCGGGCACCGAGTGGTGGAGTGTCTCGACGAAAAAGTCAAGCGCTCCGCGAGCCTCGTGTCCGTCTCCTTTTGCGACCCTTGATTTCGATAGGCCACAAAATGTTGATCGGAAAGAGTTTTTGATCAAAAACCAGTTTGCTCTCTTCGCATGGGATTCCATCCTTGGCTCCCCAGGCCACTTCCATTGCGGCCATGCGATTACCACTAGAACGAGCGGCTCGCGAGGCATGTCATCAGGGCCGAATCACCTGATGGGCACTCACGCACCCTGTAGTCTATCAGTGTAACACACGGGCGACGACTTCGGTCAAAAACTTTACCTAAATCCCCAAGTCTCAAAATCCTCTCAGAAATTTCGTGTTCGACAAATCGTCACCGCTGCTATTCTCCGAACGACCGTATGTCGCGGCCCCGAACATCCTTCCGGGGTTTGAGTTCGCAAAACGTCGAACCGCAAGCCGCGAAAACGAATGAACGTTCATGCTTCACTGTGCTGGACCTGTACAGCCGAGGGCGGAGGCATCTCCGCGGCTTCGGTGAAGCCCTTGAGGTCGAGTCGAGAGTCCAGCCGACCCCGCGGTTGACGGGTAGCCAATCGCAAAGGCCCGCCATCGGAGGCCGAGGCCATCCCGTTGCAGGGTCCCGCAGGAAAAACGCATTTTCGGTCGATCGATCTGGGCGTCGAAGAGACGAGACAATAACCGAGTGTCGGGCGTCGCAGTCTTCGGTGGTACCGGCAACTGCGTCATCACGTGGGAGCGTCCGCATCAATCTGTTCCGGGAGAGACTCTTCGCTCACTTGATGCACAGGTAGGATGCGTCTTCCGGGAGCATGGTTCCCACATTTCCCGCCGTTGCCGCGGCCAGACTGTCCAAATCGTTCCCCGCCGCGGCCGCCTCTGTCAGCGAATGAAACGAGTTCTCTCGAAAAAAATGGGGTGGTTTCGACTCAACGATTCCCGAGTTGAATCGAATCGGTGTCGAGCGTTTTTCGTTGACAACCGAGTGGTCGGAGGAGTAGGCTGTCTACACCGCTTGACGAGGAAGTTCTGCCCATGTTGCACATTGATCTTCCCCGGGGTTTGTCCGCCTGCGATGGAGTCAGTCGCCGCGAATTCCTGCGGATCGGGAGTTTGGGACTGACCGGGGTCACGCTGCCCGGACTTTGGCGGGCGCGTGCCGCCGTTGGAGAAAGCGCGAAGGCGGATCGCTCGGTAGTCTGGCTGTGGCTTGGCGGTGGCGCGAGCCACATCGAGACGTTCGACCCAAAAATGTCGGCACCGTCGGAGTATCGCAGTGTCGTCGGGGCGGTGCGGACCAGAATCCCCGGGATCCAACTAGGTGGCGTGTTCCCATTGCTCGCAGAGCGGATGGATCGCCTGGCCATCGTTCGGAGTTTCACGCACCGGAATTCCGGCCACGGCGGGGGCACGCATTGGGTGATGACTGGGTACGACTTCCCGGCGGCCGACAACGGGGCCGCACCGAACAAGCCCGGCATCGGCGCGATCGTGGCGAAACACCGCGGACCAAACCACCCGCGGAGCGGACTGCCCACCTACGTTCGAATGAACAGCATCCTGGGGGATGGTGCGGCCTGGCTTGGGCCGAGTTTTGCCCCATTCGATGCAGGCGGACGCGCAAAGCAGAACCTCGAATTGAGAATGGGCCTCAAGCGACTGGACGATCGTCGCGCCCTCCTCTCCCAGCTGGACCGGGCGAATCGGGAGGTGGATCGCAGCGGCGTGATGTCCGGGTTGGATGAATTGGGCGTTCGGGCGTTCGATTTGGTTTTGGGCCGTGCAAAAGAGGCATTCGACCTGAATCGGGAGCCGCTCCGGCTGCGGGAGAATTACGGCAAAGGTCTCGGCGAACAGTTGCTCCTAGCCCGCCGACTCTGCGAGTGGGGTGTGGGCTTTGTCACGATCCATTTTGGCGGCTGGGACATGCACGGTGACATCGCCCGAGGCATGAACTCGCTTGGCCCCCGAGTCGATCGCGCGGTCTCCGCCTTCCTCGACGATGTTCGGGATCGTGGCCTGAGTGACCGTATTTTGTTGGTCATCACGGGGGAATTCGGTCGGACGCCGCGGGTTAACGGCAGTTCGGGGCGGGATCATTGGGCTTCGCTCTCGACCTTGGCCCTTGCCGGGGGCGGTCTACAGATGGGGCAGGTGGTGGGCGAGTCGAGTGCGCGGGCAGAAATCCCAAAATCGTCCCCGGTCACACCGCAGGACTTGATGGCCACCGTGTTTCGCGTTTTGGGCTTGCCGCTTGATTTGCAACTACGCGATCCGGTTGGCCGAAATGTCCCGGCCATCGCCGACGGCCGCCCCATTCCAGAGCTTATCTGAGCGGACATAAAAACGGGGAAGGCTGTCTGCCTTCCCCATTTCTGTTTATGTTCTGTTGATGAGCTGTGCCCAGGCTTCTATATCAGGCGACTTCTTCGTTCTGCTTCGCCGTCAGTCGATTCCTTCGGCGATACCCGTAACCAACCAGGCTCGCCAACCCCATTGCTCCAAGGATGACAGCCGGCGGGGCGGGGATGACCCGGGGCACCCCATGGATGGTTTGATCCTGAGAGTTCGGAGAATCCAGAACGACTAAGCTGGTCTCAAATGGCCCCGTCCCGTCGAGGCTGTTCAGCCACGCTTGAGCCGTGGAAATCACCCCGGCTGGTGCGGAACTCGCGATGAAGTTCCCCGTGCTCAGGTCGAGCAATCCTTTCGTTTCATGCACGATTTCCCACAGCCCGAGTTGGAAGGCGGCGGCCAAATCCGGGTTCTCCCCGACACTCGAGAAGTGCCGGCCCCAGAATTCCCGAAGTCGATCTGCCGTCAGTGGGTTGTAGCGAGGTTCCAAATCTTGCGTCGTGAACGTGGTCACGTTCAAGGCGCCGACGTCAAACTGGATGCAGAAACTTCGGAAGGATGAGCCGAGGAATGTGTCACTCGGCACTACGTTGGTCCAGTTGAAGTACCCAGCGGAAATTCCCGTGAAGAGGAACCCGCTGAAAGTGATGTTCACCGGTCGTGACGGCGAAACATTGAGCAGTTCAGCCGTGACCGTCTCAGCACGCAAGCCGAGCGTGCAAATCAGCCCAGTGAATAATGCCCACACC
>JAOAAM010000367.1 GCA_026418875.1 Gemmataceae bacterium
AGCTTCCTGCTGCGTGCCTTGGACGATGACCTGATGGATTACATCCGTTTCCACATTGAAACGATCAACTGTCCGTACTGCGGCGCTAACTTGGAAGATCTGAAGTCCCAACAGGTCGAGCCAGCACCGAAGTTGAAAGCACGGCGGCAGCGAATTTTTGAGTCCAGCATCGGTTTAATCAAACCGCCGGCTCCCCGTCGCTAACACGTCCGAGGTTTCACGAGCCTTGGCGCAGGCGCGTCGCCGGCTGAACAATGAAGCGGCCATTCGGTGCTCACCACCGTTGGGGATCGAAGCCAAGGCTTTCCCGAACGAAATTTTCGCCTCACCGGATTCAGTAACACGCGCGACTTGCGCAGCTTAACCTGTGCGAGCGGATTCTTTGTCGTCATCGGTTGAGTCGATAGCCGAGTTTCGACGATTCTTGTCGGTAGACTCGAAAGAACAAGGAGCGGAACGATGATCCGTCGACTCGCATTCGCCTTGGGGGTGGTTTGGCTGGCCGGCACGACATGGGCTGCTGATTCGGATCGCGCGTCCAAGTTGGCGGCGTCGAAGTCACGAGCACGCAAAGAAGAATCCCCTACGGTGAGGGTCGTCGTTTTGCAAACGGGGGGCGATTCGCCATCCGTTCCCGGGACAGTCAGTGCTCCGATCGTCATCTCGGACAACATCTCCGACGTTTCAGCCGGAGCGGTGGGATCGGTCGGAGAGTGTGACCGGGGAGCTTGCTCGCCGGGGTTCCTCGCGAAAGTGTGTCCGAAGGCGACCCGCCCCAAGCAACCATTCGACCCGTTGCAATGTGGCACGTTCAAGAGTGGGTGGCGATTCGCCTTCGGCAGTTGCGCGGCCTTTTTTGAAGAGGGCCGCTACGAGCCGAAATACCCCTGGAACTGCCCGTGCGGCAAGTAACCCCTGGGGCTGGCGACCGAGTTCACCGAAGCATCTCGGCCGGGCGTTGCCGCGCCAGCAAGCCCGGCCCGGATGTGAACCACGAGCGTGAGTCAGTTGTCCAAGCCGATCGTCTCGCCATAGTTCGGCGTTTCGGCCGCGGACCACACAGGATCCGACGTGCTCGAACTGACGAACCGAGCGCTGCCGTCGGCCAAAGCAATGTTGATCCCCGCCGACGTGAAGCTCTGAGATTTCTGCGGGTGGACATTGTCGACCGGCGGTGCCCATTCAGGCTTAAGCATGCAGCGACATCGCCACGGCCTCGTGCCGTACCAAGACGTCGGCACTGCTCCGCCTCGATTCACAAAACCCGTTCGTGGGTGATACATCGTCACATAGAGCGAGTCCGAGGGCTGATCGTTCGCCCATTGCTCCTCGGTCGGATACGCTCCCGGAGCGAGCGGCGGGTTGAATCCGTTTGGGATCGATCGCGGATCGACACCGTAGCCCCACAGTGTGGCCCCGGGGTTCCTCGGCCGCACCGCCACGGCATATTTCTCGCCGAACACCATCGTGTTCGACAGACCGTCACGGACCTTGGAAACTTGGGCGGGCGTGTCGCCGAAAACTTGCCAATTCGCCGAGTAACTGCTCAACCCCCAAGTGCGATTGGCAGGGTTCGCCCACGGCGGGTTGAACTCCGGCGGAAGCTCGAACGTCCCGCTGTCGGTGTAGGTCGGATCAAGCGGTGCTTGCAGGATCTTGAGTGGCAGAGAACGGGATGCGTCCACACCCATCCGATGGATATTGTCCAGCTCGACGTAAGGCAGCAAGTGATAAAAAACCGATCCCCCCGCCAGATTGGCTCCCCCCTTGGGCACGGTGCCGAACATCGGGGGGAACGCCTGGTGGGTCGAATAGTGGTTTTGTAAAGCCAAAGCCAATTGTTTGAGATTATTCAACGATTGCGTATTCGCTGCGGCGACCCGGACTCGCTGCACGGCCGGCAGGAGCAGACCGATGAGCACGGCAATAATGGCAATGACCACCAA
>JAOAAM010000368.1 GCA_026418875.1 Gemmataceae bacterium
GATTTGCACGATCCCGTCGAAAGTACCGGCGAGCGGTTCGTCGGTTGATGCGGGAAGCCAACGTTGCAGGCGGGCCAGATCGCCGCGGATCTCGCCTCGTCCCGAGTGTTTCCAAGACGACGAGCCGGTCGCCTCGCTGCGCATCGTGGGGAAGACGGCTTGCATGGCGGGGCTGGTGAGCGAGGCATCCGCCACTTCCAAAATTTGCCCGGACTCAGAGCGGTTCCACTTCAGGCGTTGCACCCGAACTCGGACGTTCGGCTCGACGATGTTCCAAGCCCCGATGGCGAGGCGGAGGTTCTGCACGGCAGCTTCGACGGCATCGGCTTGAATCAGGCCCGACCCGACACGCACTTTGCCCCCCGCCTCGACAATCCCGCCGGCCTTCACCTCCCGCAACCCCCCGACGAAGGAGCCGAAGCGGCTGAGCCACCTTCCTAGATCACCTCGCAATGAAACTTGTACCGTCGAAGCCTGGGGGGACCACAGATCAGCGATCGGTTCAATCAATTGCAAGCTGAGCGTGTCGCCTCCGGCCGCCAGCACCACGCTACCGGTTTCCAAACGATCGTGCTTCGTTCGGATTCGCCCTTGCCCCTCGACGCGGAGGTGCAACTCGGGTTCGCGCCAGGTTTGCCCGAGGGCGGCATACGAGGCGTCGCGGAGCCGGCCTTCGCCCCGAAGCTGGAAAGCCCCGGCTCGCTCTCGGGTCAGCCCCAAGCGGAAGCTGAGGCTCCCGCCAGGAAGCGTCTCGGCCAAGTTCGCAAATTGACGTAATCGGTCGAACAGAAGGTTCAATTCCAGTCGGCCCTCCGCGGTCAATTCTTCCTCCGTGCCGGCGGCTTGGACGGTGCCAAAGTCGGTCCGTGCCAGGAAGCGATCGACCCGGGGCAAACCGTGGGCGGCTTGACGTGCGTCGAACTCGATGGCGATCGGCTGACGCCATTCAATCGATTGACCCAAGCGGTCGGCACGAAGGTCGGACGCTGTCAACCGTCCGCTCCAGGCCGATCCGTCGGCGGCCGGCTCGCTGCGGACCGCGGCGGTCAACCTCCCTCCCGTCACCCGCAGATCGTCGCGCAGTTGCAACGGCTGCGATAGCCAACCCGAGAGCATGGCTAAATCCACGTCACAGGAAAATTGGACTCCGCTTTGTTGCAACACAGAAAGGGGATCACGCCGCAGATCGACTTCGCCGGTGAAACTCACTTCGCCCATTCGACACTTCAGATGCGTTGCCTTGGAGACGATCTTCCCGCCCGACCAACTCAAGTCGATCGGGCAAACTGCGTCGCCTAAGACTAACGAATCACGGCTGATCGTCGGCCAAAGAACGCTGACTTGCCGACCCCTTACCTCGCCCCGAAGCGTCAGTTTCGGCTGTTCGGGCCGCTCATCATCCCAGACGACCAGGAGTTGCCCGGACAAAACCCCGCGGAAGCGTAATCCCGGCTCCACCCTGCGCAAGAAGGTCGCCACGGCGGCGGCCGGAACCGACTCCGTGGTCACGTCGACGAGGATCTGCGGCGGCAGGCCCGCCCCCCCCTCACCACTCCGATAGCCGACCCGCACCTCTATGC
>JAOAAM010000382.1 GCA_026418875.1 Gemmataceae bacterium
GTCCTGGGGCTGGAGGCGATCGTTCGCTTCATCGACCCGTCGATTTTCGACTACTTTACCGATGACGATCGTCGGAACATGAACATCCACCTCAGTTTCTCGATACCCTCGACCGTCCTGTTGCCGTTGATGCTTGTCACGGGGCTCCGACATCGACGGAGGGGGCACGTCGCGTTGGGGTGCCTGTTCCTTGCCGCGTGGGTGGGGACAGCGTACACGGGGATCGCCCTATTGCGGCACACGCCATGACCCGCTCGACGCCAATGGCTAGCGATTCGCCGCCCACGCCACGGCAGATCATCGAGGCTGTGCTCTTCGTGGGCGGTCAACCACTCTCTGCCGAACGGGCCGCTGACATTCTCCGCGACCTGGCCAGTGAGCAGTTTCATCAAATCGTGGGAGAGTTGAACCGCGACTATCGACGGCAGGGAAGGCCTTATGCGATCGTGAGCACGCCGGAGGGGTACGTCCTCAAGCTGAAGTCCCAGTACCGCGGAGTGCGTGAGCGTTTGACTGCCTCGCCGCGTGAGGCCCGGCTGACCCCGGCCGCCTTGGACGTTCTGGCGTTGATCGCCTATCGACAACCAATCGGGAAGTCGGCAATCGATAGCCAACGCGGCACGGATTCCCGCATCGCCCTCCAGCAATTGATTCGGCTCGGTTTGATCGCCGTCGTGCCGCAACCGGAGGTTGGCCCGAGGGAGACCGGCTATGTGACGACGCCCCGCTTTCTCGAACTGTTTGGCCTGTCGAGCCTGGATGATCTGCCGCAGACGGGCGAATTGCAGCAGTTGTGACTCGGCCAAGGCTGGCCAAGATTTCGAGTTCACGCGGTGCGACGGGGATGTTATGATGCGGCGAATTCGGGAGACGGGGACATGTTCGTTTTGCTGGCATTGGCACTGGTCCTGGGGGCCGAACCGAAGATCGACGAAAGAGCAGAAGCAGAGCTTTCTGTCGAGATTCGGCGGGAAGAGCTGAAGGCACATGTCGATCGGTTGTCCTCGGCGGAATTCCTTGGTCGGCGCGGTCCGGGTGCTGCTCGGGCGGCCCGGCACATCCCGAGGCTTTTGCTCGACTGAAATTGAAACCGGCCTTCGATGGCTCCTACCTCCAGCGCATCCCCTGGCGGGCCGACAAGGATGGCGGCAGTTTCGTCGGGCAGAACGTGGCGGCCGTCCTGCCCGGGGATGATCCGACCTTGGCCTCCGAATGGATCGTGTTGAGCGCCCATTTGGATCATTTGGGTGTGCAAGGCTCGACCGTGTACCCTGGTGCCGACGACAACGCCTCGGGCTGTGCCATGTTGCTGGAAGTTGCCGAGTGCTTCGCGTTGCGGGGGACAAAGCCGCGGCGGACCATCGTTTTTGTGGCCTTCGACCAGGAAGAATCGGGGTTGCTCGGCTCGACCCACTTTGCCGCCCATCCGCCGATGGAATTTCGGAAGCTGCGGGCTTTCTTGACAGCCGACATGATTGGCAGGTCGATGGCCGACGTCATGCACGAATACGTTTTCGCCTTGGGGAGCGAGCAGTCGCCGGAGTTGCGCCGCTTGCTGGAGCAGGTCGCCCCGCCCGACGGGCTGAAAGTGGGCCGCGTCGGTGCGGACTTCATCGGTACCCGCAGCGACTACGGGCCGTTCCGCGATCGCCGCATCCCGTTTTTGTTCTTCAGCACGGGTACTCACGCGGACTACCACACTCCCCAGGATACCCCGGATCGAATCGACGCCGACAAATTGCACAAGATCAGCCAATGGATTTATGACCTCACTGCCCGCCTCACGGATACCGACATCGCACCGACTTGGGCCAAGGAAGGGTTGCCCCCTGACTTGGATGAAGTTCGCACCATTTCGTTGTTTCTTTCGCGAGTCCTTGAAAATCCCGTCTTGTTCGCGTTGAGCGAATCGCAAGCCACGCTCGTGAAGTCCACTGTGGAGAAACTTCGCCGCATCCTCGATCGTGGCACATATACGAAGGCGGAGCGAACGACTTTGCTCTGGACAGCCCGCCTCCTGATGGCCACCCTCTTTTAGCGCTACCGCTGACTCTTGCCGCTGCCTGGAGGCATCGAATTCGCCGAGGAACGTGGCCACGCCATGCTGCGCCCTCCGCATTTCGCTTGCCTTGGTTGGCGGTTCATCTTCTTCCCACCTTTCACCTCCGACCCGACTTTTTCGATCATTTCCATGATTTCCATGATTTCCATGATTTCCATCATTTCTAACATTTCATCATTCGCATAATCTTCATAATTTTTATCAACTCCAACATTCTTCTTTTTCAACGATGACATGATCCTAACATGGTTGAATTGGGGGCGAGCGACACTGGCCGCGGAGATCATTCTTACATTTGAGGTTCATGGGACTTGAATTCATCTGAACATCTTTGAAATGTCGTTTTTGTTCGGAAGCTCGGGATTCCATGGCATCTTGTCCGCCGGCGTGACAGACTAGGATGAACCATCCCGAAGTGTTGGATGCGGCCGGCCGAAGTCAAATGGTGTCGCGATCCGGCAAGGCAGTCATCTCGAATTCGCCGACGGCGGCTCGATGAACGTCTCTCTCGCCCGACCTTGGGACGAACCGATGCCCCGGGGCAGTGGGACCCCACGGCGGCCTCTAACGAGACGCCTCGTCGGCCGGCACCACCAGTTACGGCGACTTCCCGGATGTGCTCCGAGCGCTAAAGTCTTCCGTCTTTTTGAGCCAGTTGCGTTGCTAGCGTTTTTTCGGTGGTGGGCGGTGAGGCGATCGGGCAGGATCGGGCGGCGGGAGGGGCGTTGGGGCCAAATGATGACACGACGCCATTCGTCTCGGCACGCCGAGTTGAACGACGGAGCGCTTGGGTGGTCGTGGATAGCCAGCAGATGGATCAGGCCGACGGGGTGGCGGTGCCGGATGCTTTCGAGGATTGGATCCGATCCTGCAACTCCAGGGCGATCGGCGAGAGCTTCATGGCTCCGTAGCTCCCCTCGCGTCGTGGCGATTGAGCCAACAGGGTGGCAAAGGCGAGATGAACGACCATCACGGCACCGACGTGCCCATGAAAGCGGCGTGAGCCGTAGACTTGGCCGTCGTCGATGCCCCAGAAAATCTTCAGCCGCCCGATCACCCGCTCCACCGCCGTGCGTCCGGCGTAAAGACGCTCGAACTGCTGGGTGGCCCGCGGGATGCTCGGGAACCGCCGCAGGTCCACCTCTTGCTTGACCCGAACCGTCAGGCCATACTTCCGATCGCCATTGCACGTCGCATCGCTGGGGCAGTCGAACCCATGATGGCGGGCCGGGCAGCGATACTTCAACGTGCCGCGTTGGGCCTCGTGCCCGATGTACGCCATCCGGTGCCGCACCGGCGG
>JAOAAM010000415.1 GCA_026418875.1 Gemmataceae bacterium
ATGTCGTGCTATTTGCTCGGATCGAGCGTCGTTGTCTCGTTGCTGATCGAACCGGGCTATTTCGAGAAAGATGTTGTCCCGACGGCCCGGGAGCGGGCGTTGGCTTTCCTCGCCCATGGGGAGGGCGGATGCGACCAGATCAGCCCGCTGTTCGGTCAGACTTTTGGCACGATCTACGACTTGAGCACGGTGCTGATCTTGTGGTTTGCCGGGGCCAGTGCGATGGCGGGCCTGTTGAATTTGATCCCCCGTTATCTCCCCCGGTATGGGATGGCTCCCGAGTGGGCACGGGCGATTCGGCCGCTGACCGTGCTGTTCACCGCCATCAATCTGATTGTCACAGTCATTTTCGACGCCGACCCGACGGCGCAAGCCGGGGCTTATGCCACGGGCGTGTTGGTTCTGATGTCCAGCGGCTGCGTGGCCACCGTCATCGAGAAATGGCGGTCGGCGTCGGGCCGCCAGGGCTGGAAGCGGGTGCCGTGGTTTTTCGTCCTGGTGACTGCCTTCTTCCTTTACACCACGGCAGCCATCATGATCGAAAAGCCCGAGGGACTGAAAATCGCCTCGTGGTTCATTGTCACAATCATCGTGACCTCGCTTCTCTCTCGGTCGATGCGGGCAACCGAGTTGCGTTTCAGCGGGTTTCAGTTCAAAGACGAGAGTTCGCGATTCCTGTGGGACAGCATTCGCGATGCTCAATTCGATGTGCTGGTTCCGCATCGTCCCGGTCAACGCAGTTTGGACGAGAAAGAACAAGCGATCCGCCGAGAACATCGTCTTGGCCCCGAGGTGCAGTTGGCGTTCATCGAGGTCGAGTTGTACGACCCCAGCGAGTTCGAGCAGCAGCCGGTGATGGAAGTGATTCAGGAAGAGAGCAAAGTCATCATCCGCATCACTCGGGCGGCCTCGATCGCCCATACCATCGCGGCGTTAGCCTTGGAGTTGTCAAAGGCGGGCAAGCCGCCGGAGTTGCACTTTGGCTGGTCGGAGCGCGGCGTCGTGGCGGGGATGCTCGGCTTTTTGATCCTCGGCGAAGGCAACGTACCTTGGATGGTGCAGCAACTACTCACCAAAGCGCAGCCCGACCCGGACAAGCGTCCGATGGTGATCATCGGCGGGCGCTGAAGCTCGACGCCGGCGTTCCACCGCCGAGAAGGTAGCTGAGGATGGCTTGCGTCGAATCATCGAGGGCCTCCAAGCGATGGATCTCCAAGCCCTCCTCGATAACCAATCGGCCGAAGCGCCGGAAGAACGGCCGTGGGTTCCTTGCCCGAATCAAGAGCGATTCGCCGCCGTCGATCCCGGGGCCAAAATCCAGACCGACCACCTCGGGCCAGGGCAACAGGAGGCTGGCCACGGCGCGGGGGTCGGGGGTTTCGACCAGGACGCTGATCGGTTGGTCGTCGAGCAGGTCGCGGATTTGCACGACGGTACCGACTGCGGCGATCCGCCCTCGGGCCATGATTGCGACATGGTCTGTGAGCTTTTCCAGCTCCTCCAACTCGTGGCTGGAGATGAGCAAGCATTTCCCCGCTTGGGCCAAACTGCGGAACAACTCCACCAGTTCATACCGGCCCACTGGGTCGATGCCGGAGAGCGGTTCGTCCAGGATGAGCAGTTCCGGGTCATGGAGGAGAGCTTGGGCCAACTTGATGCGTTGCCGCATGCCTTTGGAGTACCCGCGCAGCCGCCGGTCGCTCCGGCCTGCCATTCCGACTCGCTCCAAGACCGCTTCAGTACGAAGTCGGGCTTCGTGGCGGTCGTAGCCGAACAATCGAGCCATGGCTTCGACGAACTGAAACCCGGACATCTCCTCGTAGAAAACGTCATGGTCGGGAGAGTAGCCGATCAAGCGTTTCGCAGGCCAGTCCCACGCGTCGATGCCTCGAACCGTGACCCGGCCCACGTCGGGGCGAAGTTGTCCCGTGGCGAGGCGCAGCATCGTGGACTTGCCCGCACCGTTCGCACCGACCAGGCCGGTGATCCCGCCGCGAAGTTCCAAGGTGACTTGGTTGACGCCAATGACCGGGCCATACCACTTGGAAACCTGGTCGAAACACAGAATCGGCGATTCGGCCGGCATCGAAGGTGCCATGATGGCACGGGGCGAAGCGTCTGTCTCGGTCTTGACGGTCATGCGACCTCCACCGCTTGGATTCGACGATTCAAATACAACACGCAAGCCACGCAAACGAGGGCCAAGACGATCGCCGCTTCGACGTAGCGAGGTTGGAAAGGAGTCTGGATCGTGCTGGGATCCATACGCAGGCACCAATTGCCGACTAGATAAAGGTTGTTCCAAATGTCGATCAACCGCCAACGGGGATCCATGCGGAAGCTGATGACCAGCAGATCGCTGATTCCCCGGGCGAACACGAATAATGTCGTCCAAACCATAATCATAGGCATGGTCCGTCGGAGCCAAGTGGCCGTTGCCAGCAGCAGAAGCCCAAGGACAATCGTAATCGTCGCCCCAAACATCAGGATGCCGGCAAGGAGGTGAATTGAATCCCAATAGTAGTCCCAAGTGTCGATGAAGCCATACTCGACGAACAGGACGAACGCCGGCAACGTGGTCATGAGGTTGATGATGATGCCGACGGCGAGGAATTTTCCTCCGAGATAATGCCAACGGTGGAGTGGCTTGGAGAGGTAGAACGGCAAGCTGCCGAAGCGGAAATCGTTGCCGATCAGGACCGCACCTGCCAAGGCGAGGACAATCATCACGATTTGCGACTCGAAGTTGATGAAGTTGCGGAAGGTGTAACCGGAGCCGTCGAGATGCAGGACTTTGCGGAAGACATCGATGAGTTCCTTTGGTTTGACTGTCGCTCCGACCATGCCCGATCCGAGCCGAATCGGTTCATCGGGGATTTGAGTTTGCAGCCAGGATTGGAGATACTGCCCGTAGAAGTAGAGCAAGAACACCATCGCGCTGACGCCGTAGAGTGCCCAAAAGAGCTTGCGGCGGAGTAGTAGAAGAAGGGAACTACGGGCGATGGCCCACATGCCGTAGGTCGGACCCCGGAGCGTTCCTCGCCAGGGACGGTAGCTCAATAGAACCGGAGACGTTGGTCGGACGGTCATGAGAGGTTAACCATGCGGTAGAACAATTCTTCCAACGACTCATCGTCGCGGATGAGGCCCCGAATCAAGACGTCGTGATGGTCGGCGAGGACGAAGAAGTTGCGAGTCTGCCAATCTCGCGGCACGATGACGCGGATTTCGCCTCGCCCGTTCTCGGAGGTGATTTCGACGCCTTCCTGGCGGAGTTCATCGAGGAAAGGCCGAGCATCGCCTTGGATTTGCAAGCGGTATCGGTCGTGGCGGCGGGCACACAGTTCACG
>JAOAAM010000427.1 GCA_026418875.1 Gemmataceae bacterium
GTCTCGTGGGCTCGGAGATGTGTATAAGCGACAGATCATCAGCGATCTGACGTCGGCGCTCGTCGGTGGCCTGGGATTCGCACCGTCGGCCAACTTGGGGACGGAGGTAGCGATTTTCGAGGCGGTGCACGGGTCGGCCCCCAAGTATGCTGGTAAGAACGTCATCAACCCCACGGCGGTTGTCCTCTCGGCGGTGATGATGTTGCGGCCCTTGGGCAAATTGGATGTCGCCGCGTTGATCGAGAATGCCATCCTGGCGACGCTGGAAGATGGCAAAGTCATGACCGGCGATGTCGTCGGTTACGACCGGGGTGCCTCGACGACGGCGTACACCGACGCCGTGATCGCGAATCTGGGCCGCAAGCCCTCCCGAGGCGAAGCGCGAGCTTATCAAGCGTTGAAGATGCCCGGTGAGCCGAGCGCACCGAAGACCCCTGCCTCGCGGCGGGTCGTCGGGGCTGACGTCTTCATCGAATCGGCCGACGGTCCCGAAGCCGTTGGCCCGCGTTTGGAGCGCGCGGTCGAAAATAGCCCATTCCGATTGAAGATGATCTCCAATCGCGGGACGAAAGTTTACCCCGTGGGGACGGCGATGGTCGACTGCGTCGATCATTATCGTTGCCGCTTCCTGGTGCGTGATGCCAACGCTTCGGCAAATGATTCGGAATTGCTCGACTTACTTCAACGGGTGGCCCAAGCGCATCGTTGGGTCCACGTGGAGAAACTTCAGGAGTTCGACGGGCAACCGGCGTACACCTTGGCCCAGGGCGAGGACTAATCGCCCAATCGGGAGGCATGCAATGGCCCAGTGGCGACGTGAGGTTCGGTCCCATCCCACGCCCGACGCCCCGTGGTTAACGTTAACCGAGACCGCGCCCGCCCTGGTGATCACCTGCATGGACCGGCATTTGCCGCTGGAGAGGCTGCTGCAATTTCGGCCGACTTTGACGGTGTGGCGGACCGCGGATGGCTTGATCCCCCCGGCGACGGCGGCTTCGTCCGAGACCAGACAACGGCTCGCCGACCTCATCGAGCAGCGACGGATCGGGGACATCTGGCTGGTGGGGCACTCGCGCTGCTCGGCGGTGCCCACCGGCGGTGTGCGGCCCGTGGTCGATCCGACGGAGCCGTTCATCGAGCGTGTCCGGCAGCGGTTGCGGCAAGCCGCCCAGGAGCGAAGCGAGGCCCTGGCCCGCCTGACCCGTCAAGCCGAACAACTCGCCCTCGAAGCGTGGATCGGACCAGCGATCGCGTCGGGGCGAATGCGGGTAGTGAGCTGGTTCCGACTCGACGAGACCGGCGAGTTCCTCATCCAGCGGGAGCCGACCCAGCCGTTTGAACCTCTCCTGCTCGGTGGGCTGCGGTGAGTTTGCTCCGGATGGCTGCCCCTGCCTCGCGCACCGGGTGAAGTGGGACGGCCTCCCCGTGCCCCTCTGGGCGATTTCAACTTCCTCGCAGCCGCAACAAGACGGTCGTCGCCCGAACGTGGAGCGGCGGAAGGATCACAGCGATGAAAAGCCGTGCCGAACTCGAAGCGGAGATTAGTCAGGCAATCGTCCGTTTCAAAAAAGAGTACATGGGCCGGGGGCCGCTGTCCGTCAAGACGTACCTCATCGACGATTTGGTTCTGGTTCGGCTGCAAGGTGTGTTGACGCCAGCGGAGACGAAGCTCGCCCAGGTCGAGGCCCAGGACCGTGGCCGCGACCTGATTAAGCGAGTCCGCTTGGAATTGTTGGAACACGCCCGCCCGATGCTGGACGCGGTCATCTACGATATGCTGGGGGTGAAAGTGGTCAGCTTGCACACGGACGTGAGTACCGTAACGGGCGAAAGCGTGATATTGTTCACCTTGGCCGAGCGATTGAAATTTGATCGGGGCTGATCCGGCGTCCGGTCGTCGAAATGCCCCATTGGGAGCCGAAAACCATGGCGGGCACTCAAGCGACGCTGCTGGAAGATTCCCGCAGCGGTAAGCCAATAATTACGGAGCCGGAGGTGTTTGTGATCCTCCGGCAGATGTGCGCGGCCGCGGAAGTTCCATTTGATCCGTTAAAGGCGCAATTAGCCTTGCGAAAGGCACAGGTGGAGATACCACCCACGGCCCCTCGGGCCGCGCGACAACGGTTGATCCAAGCCGCTGAGTCGCTGGATCTGCAAATCATCACCCGTCAATTGACGATTCGTGAAGCCCTCGACGCTGTTAGCGAAGGGCCTCTGGCGATCTACTGCGTTTCGACTCGCGGACCGGCCCGATGGTATCTCCTGGTCGAGGGTGGCCGACGGGGCAAATTGCTCCCCCTCGAAGAGGGCGACCAGGCGGAGTCGTTGACCGCGGAGGAAATCGCCGAACGGTTGGGAGCGGTCGACGCCGATGCGGTCCTGGAGTGGTTGGCGGCACAGGCCGCGGCCCCCATGACCGAGCCCATGGTCCAACCACGCCACGATGAGCACGCCCACCACGGCCCCTCGCCCTTGGCGCGAGTGCTGGGGCTGCTCCAAGCCGAGTGGCGCGACATCGTTGTCGTCACTATCTACGCCATCGTGGTCGGCCTACTCAGCCTGGCCGTCCCGATCACGGCGATGGCCGTGGTCAATACGGTGGCCCTGGCCACCCTGATGCAACAACTGATCGTGCTGTGCATCATCTTGCTGATCGCCTTAACACTGGCGGCGATCCTGCGTGCCCTGCAAACGATTGTCGTCGAGTATTTGCAACGGCGCATTTTCAGCAATGTGGTCGCCGACCTCGCCTACCGGTTGCCTCGGGTTCAACTCCAAGCCTTCGATCGCGCGCACGGTCCCGAATTGGTCAACCGCTTCTTCGATGTGCTGACCGTGCAAAAAAGCGCCGCCACGCTGTTGCTCGACGGCGTGACGGTCGTTCTGCAAACCACGATCGGCTTGATCCTGCTGGCGGCGTATCACGAAATGCTTTTAGGCTTCGACTTGATCCTGATCGGGTCGCTCGCTCTGATTATCTTCGTGCTTGGTCGGGGGGCAGTGCGGACAAGCATCGCCGAGTCACGAGCCAAGTATGCGGTCGCCGGCTGGATGGAAGAACTGGCCCGCAATCCCAGCGCATTCAAACTGGGGGGCGGTCCCCGGTTTGCCCGGGAGCGCGCCGACCAGTTGACGCGGCATTACCTGATCTGCCGCAGCGCCCACTTCCGAATCGTGATGCGCCAGTTCTTCTTCGCCTTGTTGTTGCAGGGTGCGGCCAACACGGCGTTGCTCGGGATCGGTGGTTATCTGGTCATCGAGGGACAGTTGACTTTGGGTCAATTGGTCGCCGCAGAACTGATTGTGACCTTGGTCGTCGCCTCGTTCACCAAGCTGGGCAAACAACTCGAAAGTTATTACGACCTGTTGGCGGCCGTCGAGAAACTCGGCCACCTGATGGACTTGCCCCTGGAACGCGCCGATGGGACCACCCATCTGGAGCGGGGTGCTGGCGCTCATGTCAAAGTCCACAACGTGAATTTTTCCTACGAGGACGGGAAGCGTCGCATTCTCGAAAACTTCAACTTGGAACTTCAGCCCGGCGAACGGGTCGCCCTGTTGGGGCCCAACGGTGCCGGGAAGACCACACTGATCGAACTGCTGTTTGGCATGCGCGAGCCGGATAGCGGTTACGTCGAGATCGACGGCATGGATGTGCGCGACTTGCGTTTGGAATCGCTGCGGTCGCACGTGGCGATTGTTCGGGGGATCGAGGTGTTCGACGGCACCTTGCTGGACAATGTACGGATGGGCCGTGACGAACTCAGTGTCACCGACGTTCGCAATGCCCTCAGCGCGGTCAAGCTACTCGACGACGTTCTCGATTTGCCCGATGGATTGCAAACGCGGTTGACCACCGGCGGCCGGCCGCTCTCCTTGGGCCAAACCGAGCGTTTAATGCTGGCTCGGGCGATCGTCGGTCAGCCGCGACTGTTGGTCCTCGACGAAGTGTTGGACGACATGGACCGCAGTGTGCGTGATGAAGTCGTGCCGGCCATTTTGGGCCGGGCCGCTCGTTGGACGCTGCTGGTGGTGACGCACAGCTTGGAGGTCGCGGCACTGTGCGACCGCTGTGTGACCATGCCGAAACGTCGAGGAGCCGGGAAACCTGTGGAATCATCGCATCGGAGCGAACGCCCATGACAACGGCCACGGCCACCGCCACCACTCATGTCGCTGTCAACGGAGTCAAACGTCACCGACCGCCACGCCCCTTGACGGCGGAGGAATTGACGCGCACGCCCCGCTGGGCACGCCAGTTGTCCCGGGCGCTGTTGATTACCTTACTTGTCCTGCCATTTCTGTTGCTGACGGTCAGTTGGACGCAATCGGTGCACGGCGTGGGGCGGGCCATTGCCTTCAACCCAACGCAAAGGCCGCAGTTCATCGTGTCGCCGATCGAAGGGCGGATCAAAAAATGGTTCGTCGTCGAGGGGGACCGAGTCAAAGCCGGCCAACGGATCTTGGAGATGGTGGACAACGACCCG
>JAOAAM010000443.1 GCA_026418875.1 Gemmataceae bacterium
GTCACGAGGTACAGCAGCGAGACGATCGCCGCCGACCGACCGGCATAAAGCCAGCCCTCGACGACACCCCGCCAGGCCGATTCCCGCCGAGCGGCCACGACCGCGGGAGGCAGCCGCATCGCGGCCAGGGAGACGATCACGGCGAGGAAGCTGGCGGCATTTGTTAGGAAGCAAAACCCCTCCCCAAAATGAACAATCATCAACCCCGCCAGGGCTGGCCCGATCAGGCGGGTGGCGTTGAAAATCACCGAGTTCAACGCAATCGCATTGCCCAGGTCGCTCCGTCCTCCGACCATCTCTTTCAGCAGCGCTTGCCGTGCGGGATAATCGAAACCGTTGACCAGGCTCAACCCAATGCTCAGGGCGACAATTTGCCACAGCTCGATCGTTCCGGTGAGGGTGAGAACCGCGAGTAGGGCCGCTTGAACCATCGACAACGACTGCGTCACGAGCAGCAGATTTCGTTTGTTGGCCTGGTCGGCGACGACTCCGGCGAGCGGCGTGGAGAAGACCGCGGGGAACTGGGCAGTGAATGCCACGATCCCGACCCAACGCGGCGAACCGGTCATCTGCAACACAAACCACGGCAAGGCGACGATCTGGATTTGCGTGCCGATCAGGGACAGCGCCTGGCCCGAAAAAAACAAGCGAAAGTTCCGGTGCTCGAAACTGCGCAGGATCCAGCGCATCCTCATGGGGTCGCCTCTTCCTTCAGGGCCGCTCCTCCCGCTCGGCTCTCCCGATTATAATCGCCGACAGCCGCCGCCACACTGCGAGTGTCCGCAATGGAACCTGCACCCTGCACCCGAATGGTCTTGTTGGTCTTGGCTGGGCTGTGTCTCGGGGCTGTTCGGTCCGCCGCTGCCGATCGCCCCGACAGTTTGCCCCTCGAGGATGCTTGCTCCGGTTGGCTGATGCTTCTTGAGGGTGAATCTCCGCTGTGCTGGGAGTTCGCGGGGCCTGTCGAAGTGCGAGACGACACCCTCATCGTCGGCGGGGAAAAACCTGCAAAAATGACCAGCAAGGTGCGCCTCGGCCCGGGTGAATTTCGCTGGTCCTATCGCTACGTCGGCCCCCCCGACCTCACCTTCGAACACGGCTCCCGACGCAGATTGACCCCGACCCAGCATCGGCTCATCGCGGAGACCGAGCGGCTCGAAAGCGCGGAACCCGTCGTCATCACCGTGCCCGCCGGCGGTCAATTGCGGATCCTTGATGCGTCATTTCGGCCTGACTACTCGATACCGCTCTTCGATGGCCGATCGCTGAAGGGCTGGAAACGGTTCAGCGGCGATCCGAAGCGGGAAAAATCGCAATTCTCCGTCACGCCGGAGGGTTGGTTGCACGTCTTAGGCGGCCCCGGCGACCTGCAATCGGAGAGGCAATTCGCCGACTTTTTTCTGCACGTCGAATGCCGCACCAACGGATCGGGGCTGAACAGCGGCATCTTCTTCCGCGCCCTGCCCGGGGAGTATCAACAAGGGTACGAGGCGCAGATCCATCATGGATTTAACGGAGGGGATCGCGGCCGTCCCTCGGACTTTGGCACGGGAGGGATTTATCGGCGGAAGCCGGCTCGGCGGATCGTCGCCCAAGATCACGAATGGTTCGTCCTCACCGTCGCCGCGGATGGCGAGCGAATCTTGACCTGGGTGAACGGCTACCCGGTGTGTGATTTCCGGGACGATCGGCCGGCGCACCCCAACCCGCGCTCGGGACGAAAAACATCCGCGGGGGCCATCAGCATCCAAGGCCATGACCCAACCACGGACCTCCACTTCCGCAAAATCCAAGTCTGTCCGCTGCCCAGCAAACTGAAGTGACAGGGCACCGAGGTATCTCGCTGCCGTCGTGCTCAGCTCCGAGGGGGCGTCTGGTCAAACCGTCAAGCCGATTCCGGGACCGCGGGGTTTTCCGAGTCGAACCACTCGGGCTTGAATTCGATGCGTTGTCGGCTCTTCATGGCCAGATTGGCGGTGAGGGCAATGATCGCGTCGGCCATTGCCACCTTTCCGTGGCAACGAGGTAGGCGTTGTCGATACGTGCCGTCGGGGTTCGTGGCGTAACCCAGCTTCGGATCCCAAACGCGGACGCAGTAAGCGAAATCTTCCATTTCTTCGCGGTAACCACGGCTGACCTGGACGTTGCCGCCGCCGCCGACGGTCGTCGGTGCCGCCGCCGCGGATGCGGCCGGGCCGCCCCATGTGCTGCCCGAATCCAAGACGGGCTTGTCACCCGTGGTCGTCGTCACGGTGACCGCGGTTTCCCGCGTGGCCGGACCACGACGAGAGGGATCGCGCTCGGAGAAGAGCATCACCTTCTGCTCTCGTTCGACGATCATCGTGCCTCGCGAGCCCATCAGGCATTCGCCGTACTCCTCGAACGCATTCGTGCTGACGGAGGAGTAACTGACCACGACGACATCCTGGGCATTCTTGCCGCGGTTCGGCCCCAGAGGATGCTCCCGCCCGGGGAACTCGAACGTGACGTAGACGTGATCGTCGATCTCCCGGGGGTTCGGTCGGCCATCGTTGGCTCCGGCGACCCCGAAGAAGCTGTGCGTCCCCACGCCTTGGACAGACAGCGGGTGGACTTTCCCCAAGAAGATGCTGCACGCATCGAGTTGATGGCTGCCCAGCTCGGCCATGAGTCCGCCGCCCGTCCGCTCATAGGTTCGCCAGCGAACCAATTCGTAAATGTCCTTATAACCGTATTGCGTCACCTTGTCTTTCAACTCTTCGTAGTCGGCTTTGAGGATCGGCGGATACCAGCCGTCGCGGATTTGCGGTTCGGCATCGGGGATGTCGGCCACTTCGACGCCGGCTTCACGCTTGTACGGCCAGGTGAAGTTCCGATGCCACAATGCCCGGATGTGGTGGATTTCGCCGAGAACCCCGCTCTCGACCACGTCGTGGGCTTGAGCATAGAGCATGCTGTAGTGGCGTTGATGACCGATCGACAGGATGCTGCCGGTCTCTCGCGCGACGCGGATCATTTCTTTGCATTCGCGGATGGTCCGGGCCATCAGTTTTTCGCACAGCACGTGGATCGGCTTACCCCGCTGCTGACCGAACTTCATGCACTGAATCGCGATCGGGGCATGCGTCACCAGCGGCGTGGCGATGACGACCGCTTCGATGTCCGGGCTTTCCGTGAGCATGCGCTCAATGTCGCGGTAAGGTTTGATGTCGTTGGCCCGGCTGCCGTACACCTTTTTGAAGCCTTTGCGGAGGGGGGTCTTGGGGTCGCCATCGAAGATGCGGCCGCCGCCTCGGCCGTCCGGCCCGATCGTCAAGTTGAACGGTCGCAGATCGCAGACGGCGATGAACTCGAGGAACTCGGGGTTGTGTTCGCCCACCAGCACGCCGCCCTCGTCCCCCGCACCGATCAGGGCGGCCTTCACCGGGTTGCCGCTGAAGGCTTCATACCCGAAGTAAACCGCCGGTGACACAATCGCCGCCGAACCGGCCGCCACCGCGACGTTTTTCAAGAATTTCCGCCGGGTAATCCCCTCCGACACCCGCGCGAAGTTCTCCTCACCCAGACGGCGTTGTTCGGGGGTCAAGTCAATGGCCATGGCCGGCTTCTCCCATCGGTCTCGCTATGGAATGGTCCTGATCGTCCTGTCTCTATTCTTGCTCGTCGTTTTGTCGGTTGCGTCGAAAGATCACGTCGATCAGCGCGTCCAAGCCGAACCACCGACCGCTCGGAATGCACGCCAGCATCAGCAAGGCGATCAACTCGATCACGTTCTTGCTGATGAAAAGACAGTTTCCCTCGCTGTTCGGCGGCACGGGATACCACGGCAGGGACGGATAAGTCAGCACGGTGAGGATGAGGAAGACCGCGCCAGCGAAAGCTGCTGTTCGGCTGAAGAGTCCGAACATCAGACACACGCCAATCACGAGCAAGCCCCAGCGCGTCGATTCATCCAGAAAGCGGATGAACCAATGCTTTGGCAGGGCCGGTAGTGGCCCCCTGGCCGCCAACTCCTCTTTGCTTAACAGCGACTCCTGCAAACGGCGTTTCATCCGTTCGGTCCGCTGATCGAGCAGACCCTGCAATTCCTGGCGCAAACTGACGACCTCAGCCCGCAACTGCGGCCGTCGGCTCTTCTCCACGTCTTTGCCCAGCGCGAAGTTGCGGTCGCCCAACGAGCGGTACTCGGCCAATTTTTCTCGATACTCTGCGACCCGTTCGGCGACCGAGAGGCGGACCTCGTAGCTGCCGTCCGGCAGGTATTTCCGCTTGAACACCGGAGCATCCCAATTTAACCATCGTCCGGCGAGGAACCAGCCGATGGTGCCCGGCTTTTGCGTCAGCCAATCGACGAAATCGTCTTTCTCCCGGTCGAGCACGGCCTCGGCGCGGGAGCGGTCTACGCCGTAATGCTGGACGAAGCGGTCAAGGTAGTCGTTCCACTCACGTTCCAACCGGGCCGGCATGCGGTCGCGGGGGGGGCCAGCGGCCGATTCGCGCGGCGTCAAGCGTTCGATGAGTAACTCGTCGGTGTCGCCGATGATTGCCCGCACCCATTGAGCCATCGGGCCTGGCCCCTCGCGAAAATAGCCTTCGCTGGTCCACGGGCGGTTCGTCACGGTTTCGCCGATTTGAATGCTGCGATGCTTTTCCAGCGCTTCGAAGGTGAAGTGCCAGCCGATGGCCACTCGCAGGAGGATCAGGAAGGTTAAAGCGAGCCGTTCTCTCATGGCACTCGATCAATCGCGAGGGACGATCCGCACGTCGGATTCGGTCAGGTTGAAGACCACGGGTCGATCGGATCCCTCGGGCAAGATGATAGCTCCAACTTCGGGGTGCAGGTCGCAATATCGCTGGGACTTTTCCACGCCCAAGACGTAAAAAGCCGTGGCCAGTGCATCGGCTTCGGCACCGGTGGGGGCGATCGCGGTGGCACTCGCCACACCGTCCGCGGGCCAACCGGTGCGAGGGTCGAGCAAGTGCCCGAGCTTTTTGCGATTGTACTCAAAGTATTGATAGGTGGCCGCTGAGGTCGCCAAGGCGCGATTTCGCAGTGATACCACGGCGATTCGGCGATCTGGCTCCCAAGGGTGGCGGATGCCCACGGGCCAACCCCTTGACCCGGGCTGATGTCCCATCGCCCGAACACCTGGCTCTTATACAC
>JAOAAM010000577.1 GCA_026418875.1 Gemmataceae bacterium
CCGTACAGCCTACTCAAGCATGCCGGCAAGTGGACCCTGGTCGTGAAGGTCTACCGCGTTCCGACACGGGTCATTGGCCTGGAGAATAACGGGGTGCAGCAGGCCTCCGCCAAAAGCGGGAATGTCCACGATGCCATTGCCAAAATGGCTGAGGAACTCGCCAAGTTCCTGCGGCATCCCGCGCTCAACCTCGAAGCCTATGTCCTTCACACGCACAACTCGAGCATGGTCACGGTCGGCATCTTCGACAGTGACAAAGATCCCCGGCTGACGGCCAAACAGGCGGAACTTAGCAAGCTGAAGCTGAAGGAACGCGACACGGGCATCGAGATCGAGCAGCTGATGAACCCTGCACTGCCGATCCCGATTCCTCGTTCGAAGTGATCATTGGATTCTGGCCGCGGCTGACTCCTCAAACTCGGTGCCTTTGGTATAAATCATCCAAAGCACCGAGTTTCCCCATTTTACGCACATCGGCTGGCATACACCGCCGGTTTCTTCGGAACTGATATTGTCCTAAATTTCTCCATAGAGGCACACCGTTCCGGGTCGTGCCGACGACCTCTGTCAAGGGTCAGCCAGGGAGTAAACCAGGAACCTTTCGCCGACATGACGATATCCACGACGCCCACGTCTTCGGCCCCACCGACCCGTTCGGACGGCGCAAAATCTTCGCCGACGCCCCCTCGCTTGCATGATGAGGAACCGTGGCTGACGGTAATCGAACCGCGGTCGAGTTGGGGCTTCGTCGATGTGCGGGAATTGTGGCGGTATCGGGAGTTGCTCGGCTTTCTGATCTGGCGCGACGTGAAGGTCCGCTACAAGCAGACGGTGCTCGGAGCAGCTTGGGCGATTCTTCAGCCGCTGGCGACGATGCTGGTGTTCACCCTGTTCCTCGGCGATGCGGTGCGAGACAAGGCACCCGGGGCCGTGCCGTACCCGCTATTCGTCTTTTGCGGCATGCTGCTGTGGACGAGCTTTGCCAATGCGATCACCGGGGCCAGCAACTCGGTCGTCGCCAGCCAGCAGATGGTCACAAAAGTTTATTTCCCCCGCGTGCTGATCCCGTTGGGGGCCATCGGGACCGTGATCGTGGACTTGGCGGTCGGCTCGGTCATGCTCTTCCTGTTGATGCTCGGTTACGCCTTGGCCGGGTATCCGGTGTCGGTCGGCTGGACCGTCTTGCTTTCTCCGTTCCTGGTGCTGGCCCTGGGAATGGCGGCGACGGGGCTGGGAACGTTGCTCTCGGCACTCACGGTGTCGTACCGCGATTTCCGGCATGTGGTGCCGTTCGTGGTGCAATTGTGGTTATTCGCGACGCCGAGCATCTTCGTGCAAGAAACGGTGATGTTCGGTCCGCGGGGTCAGATGGCGCTGCGGCTGAATCCGGTGCATGGATTGATCGTGAACTTCCGGGCTGCCCTGCTGAATCAGACGATGGACCTCCCTGCCTTGGGGACGGCCCTGTTGATCAGCGCGATCCTGTTGGCTGTCGGTTGCGTGTATTTCCGCCGTGTGGAGCGCGATTTCGCCGACATCATCTGAATATCGGCGCGCCAGCCACGGGGGGAATTCGGGTGAAGCTGGAGCCATTCCGAGGGAGAAACGGATGCGGCCGGCGATCCGCGTGGAGAACGTGTCCAAGCGCTTTCGCTTGGGAGTCCGTGGGAGCGGCAGTTACCGCACCCTGCGCGAATCGCTGATGGGGTTGCTCCGTCGGCCGTGGGGACGCCGTGCCGAACATTCGACCGATGATTCGCACATTTGGGCGCTCCGGAATGTCAGCCTCGAGGTTTCGCCGGGACAAGTCGTCGGCCTGATCGGGCGCAATGGGGCCGGCAAATCGACCCTCCTCAAAATCCTCAGCCGCGTCACCGAAC
>JAOAAM010000606.1 GCA_026418875.1 Gemmataceae bacterium
CCGCAGGGCCGATCCAATCGTGAACCAACCCGTCGCCATTGCGGTGAGCAGGACCAAACCCAAGATGACTGCGATTCGATCCCAAGGGATCGCTCCACCGAACACGAGGTGCGGCAAGACAGAGATCAAGGCCGAAACGACCCCGAACAGCAGGCCGCAACAAAGCAGCCAAACGTTCTCCGCCAACACCAAGGTCGAGAGACGGCGGTGCCGGTATCCGAGGGCTCGTAGGAGCGCGAGTTCGGTCCGCCGCTCCCAGATCCCCCGATGCATGATCACAGCAAGTCCGAGTGCTCCGAGGACGAATCCGATCCCGCCGAGGAGTTGAAACGTCGTCAGGTAGGTGTTCTCCACGGCCATGTAAGCGGCGACTCGATCTGCCGTCCGCGTCAACTCGGGTTCATAGGGCCTCATGCCCTCGCTCAACAGGTCGATCACCGCCTCGACCGACTCGGGCGGGCAAGATACCAAGTGGTAGGTGAAGCCCGCGCGATTCGGGAACAACCGGCGAAAGTGCCGTGAGGATGTCACCAGCTCGCTCTGGAATGGGCTGTCCTTGACGATGGCGACGATCCGCAACCGTCGTTCATTTCCGCTCTCATCCGGGATGGTCATCTCGTCACCCAGACCGCGCTTCAACATCCAGGTCAGCGTATTCTGTTCGCCAATGACCGGGATCACGTCCAGTTCATCTTCGGAATGCAGAAGCAGCCACGGGTTGGCCTTCTCTGCCGGAGTTTTCGCCAACGATTCGATGACACGAAATCCGCCGCGCTGGATGAGTTTGTCCGGCACGCCGAGGATTCTCGGTCGTTGTGCCTGGTACAGATTCAAGCAACTGGCGTCCTCCCCGGCGCTTTTCCGCAGCGAGAAAATCACGGTTTGCTGCAACAGTGGTCGCACGGCGTCGATTCTCTCCGTTGGCGTGCCCGATCCGGGACGACGCTGGAATGACTGTTGCAGGTTCTCGACGATCTCGTCCGCGTCCGCTCGAGACCAATCGGCGAGAACGGGCAACGAGGTTTCAACGATCAGGGGGAACCCTCCCGAGCCGCCGTGGATATCGTGGAAATCCTGATCGGGTTGACGGCGGAAGGACTCGACGGCCATCAACAAGAACGAGGCCACGGCCAGCAGCCCGCAAACCGAAAGGCTGCGGCTCGGGTAACGGCGGGCATTGCGTATCCCCAAACGGACAACTGCCCACCATCCCCGACCCAAGCGAGACGAGGGCTTGTCCCAGCGGAGCCACTGCCAGAAGCCGAGGATCAGCCCCGTCAGCCAGGCGAGACCTGCCACGAAAAAAAGACCTGCCCGTAGCATCGGATTCTTAAGGGAACCGGCGAATAACGCCGGGATGGCACCCGAAGCGATCAATGCCAGAGTGATCCATTGCAGTGGCAGCCGACGATTCCCGCAGCTCGTCTCCGGTTCGCTCAATCCCGTCGCTCCGGAAAGCAGGCGAACGGGTGACTGCCGAGATAAACCGGTCGTCGCCCAATGAATCGTGCCCAAGCCGACGGTTACGATGGCGAAAAATCCCACGGTCAGCGAGGTCATGCGAACGTCGAGGGACAACGACGAACCGGCTCGCGAGTCCGGCCAGATTTGCCGCAGTAGCTCCAGCATCGACTCGGCATAGAGCACCGCGGCTATCAGCCCGAACAATCCGCCAGCCAAGGTAACGAGAAGTCCCTCCATTAACAACACCGCCCGGACATACTGGAGTGGCCAACCCGTCGCCTGCAACAGGCCGATCTCCCACGCGCGTCGCTCCAGATTCAAGCGGCTGATCATCGCGACCAGCAGCAGTGCCGCGACGATCAGGTAAATGCTGAACCCGAGGAAGAGTAAGCCGAAATCTTGCCCACCGACGCTTGCTCGGCTGAACCGACTTTTCACGTCGTCAAATTGGAACCCCGGCCCTGTTTTCCGTAACTCCGCCACCAGTCGAGCCTCGTATTCCTTGCGAAATTCGACGACCCTCTCGATGTTTGGCACGCCCAGCCGAACCGAGGTCGTATCGCCGTGGCGACTTGCCCACAAGCGACGGCCGGCAGCCAGCGTGATGTAGGCCTTGGGGACGGTGCGATACTGCCGCCAATAGTTTTCGTCGGCGGCCTTCATCCGTGTGTTGTCGTAGGGGAAGGGTGGCTGCCAATCGCGGACGCTGAGTCGGTCCGTGACCCCCGGAAAAGCGGGGGCGATCTCGGGGTTCAGCGCGACACCGGCAAGGGGCAGGTATCCCGCCAGGCGAAACGTCGCCGATTCCTCGACGAACCTTCCGTCCTCTAATTCAGGGCGGAAATAGCGAATCTCGATCGGGCTGCCCCGGGGCAGCGAAGTGAGCGGCGACTCGGGCCAGTCGGTGAGGACGATTTCATCGTCGGCGAGCTCCGTGGTGCCCGGAGGCAGAAATGGCCCCAGCGGCTCATCTCGGCCAGCGTCCACGGCAGCGACCAGCGAGTACGGAATGGAACGGTCCGCTGAGCGGATCTCATTTGCGACGTAAACGAACGTCGCCGCTGCGGGGACGCCCATCTGCTCGGCGGTCCGCAGGGCGGCGGCGGTGAGATCTGGCTCCAAAATGCCAGTCTCACTCTCCAGGCTGATCCAGCCGAACCTCGTGTACCACTCGCGAATTTCCTCCGTTTGCAACGTCCCGTCCCCGTTGCGGTCCATCGCCTCGGCCACCTTCGGAACGAAAAGGCGGCGCGCCTCGGCCAGAGAAATGGACTTGTGTCCGGAACGCAAATCGGGTTCGTCGAAGAACGGGTGGCGTCCCCACTTCAAATCGAAATCGGTCCGCGTGAGCCGTTCGCGCAGCGACTCACTTGCTGTCGTGGCCTCGCCTTGCGCGAGAATCAGGTTGTGGCCCAACATGCGGGGGGGGCGTTCGCTTGTGGCTCGATGTAGGGCATAGGGGGCCAGTCGCGTGCGAAGTTCCTCCTCGGGCAGGAAAACATTTCGTGGCGGCTCGAAACCGGGTTGCAAACGCCAATGGGAGGCCGACCGCTCGTCGTCGAGGATCGCGGCCAGGCGCATGGTCAGCTCCAGTG
>JAOAAM010000609.1 GCA_026418875.1 Gemmataceae bacterium
GCCCTTCGCCGACCTTATCCAGGAAGGCAACCGCGGATTGATGCGGGCCGTCGACAAATACGAGCACCGACTGGGCTTCAAGTTCGGCACTTACGCCACCTGGTGGATTCGCCAGGGCATTCAACGCGCGTTGCACGATCATGGCCGAACCGTTCGCGTGCCCTGCCACCAGATCAGCACCCTCGCTGCCATCGAACGAGTCCGCGGGGAATTGACCGTCAAACTCGGCCGCGAGCCGACAATCGAAGAAATTGCCAAGGAACTCGGCGTCAAACCCGAGGAAACCCGCTCCCTACGGATCGTCGGTCGACATCCTGTCAGCCTGAATGAGCCGTTAGCGGGCGACGGCGAACGGGCCTTGGAGGATTTCCTCAGCGACCGTGCCTCGGCGACCACGCCCGGCGACCTGGTCGATCTGCTCCTGCTTCGCGAACGAATTCAGGAAGTGTTGCGATCGTTGACCCCTCGGGAACGAGAGGTGATCGAGCACCGCTTCGGCCTGCGGGACGGCCACGCCAAGACGCTCGACGAAGTCGCTCGCATGTACAACATCACCCGCGAGCGCATTCGTCAAATCGAAGCCAGGGGGTTGCTGAAGTTGAGACAACCATTACGCAGCTGCCGACTCGAACAGTTCTCCGACGATCCCCTGCCCCCGCGAAAACGCTGAGTGAGGACGTCCGAATCCGTCGTCTGGGTCCGACGTCCGGGTCCGAGTCCTTGCTCGATCAGGTGTAGACCGCATCCATCATCACCAGCGATGCCGGAGCAAAAAGCAGCACCGGCAGCCATGCTGCCCACGCTGGGGCCAAAATTTCGTTGTCCCCGAGGAATTTGCAGCCGAGAGTCACCCCGAAATAAACCGCGCAGAGTACCAGGCACCAGCCCGCGCTGACGAAGATATGCCGTTGGGGATCCCGTAAGATGACGGCCAAC
Organism: Gemmataceae bacterium; assembly: GCA_026418875.1. Taxonomy (GTDB): domain Bacteria; phylum Planctomycetota; class Planctomycetia; order Gemmatales; family Gemmataceae; genus CAKZUU01. The sequence continues at coordinate 937 of JAOAAM010000609.1, forward strand.
CCCATGGTGACCAGCAACAGTCCGAGAACGGGTCGAGCCAGCCGCATGTGGAACAACACCGCCATCGGCTCCAGACGGCGACCTGTGCCTTGTTGCAGCAGGTCGTGCAACTGCCACGTCGAATGCAACATGTACCAATGCCCATTGCGGGTCACTGCGTCATAATCGGCGTCCTTGGTGTAGACGAACCATTGACCCGGCGTCAACATTCGAGCAAGCCGGGTATTGTCCCAATCGGGCAGAGTGGCGGGAGTCGTGTCGCGGAGCAGCCATCCGCCGCTGAAAGGCCCCTCGCCCGGTGGAACGTAAACGGCTTCTCGGGCTGACAGGTGGATCAGCCCGCCGCCCGGCCCATCGGGAATGGTGCAATGGAAGGGCCGGACCGTCCGAGTCGAACGCCGAGCAACGTGGCCCTCCACATGGATCCCGGTCGGGTCATAAGCGGATTGTGCCGCGGTCTCCCGCTCGCCGTCCAAGTCGTCTCGCTGCCGGGTCAACATGTCGGCGATCCGAGGGATCACGAACTCCTGATTGGCGATCCCCAATCCAAGAAACGCGGCGGAACCCAACAACACAGGACGCAACACCCGTTGCGTCGGCACACCCGCCGATAACAGCGGCAGCAACTCGTTGTTTCTTTGCATCCACCCGACCGTGAAGGCCCCTGCCAGCAAAATCATAGACTCGCACAGTCGGTCAAAGATTTGCGCCGAACGATAAAGATAGTATCGACCAACGTTCCGCAGCGACTCAGTAAAACCCCGGCCATCCTGAAAGAAATCATCCAAGTTTGTAAACAGGTCGATGATGACATATAAGCTCAGCAAACTAACAAGACAGATCAGAAACGATCGCACGTAAGACCACAACAACATTCGATCCGCGAGAGTCATCGCTGCCCACGCTACTTCGTGCCGCCTTCAGATTCCACGCAACACAATCGGGTCGAACGTGGCTGATAATCCAATACATATTGGCTTACGTACAGATTCGCTGACGTCGCTGCCGCATCGCCGAAGCCCCGGTCTTTTAGTTCCTCCAATGCCCTTGTCGCACTCCAATGCTGGTACTCTCTGCGGTACAACGCCACGAGGACTCCCGTTCGATGCAGGCCGGCCTTGCAGTGAATCAAGATCGGATAATTGGCTTCATCATCCATGATTTCGAGGAATCGCTCGATGACCGCAGGGCGGTGCTGAGGTGTCAGCTTAGGAGGAACCAAATCCGGCTCCAGATGGATGTATCGGACCCCGAGCCTCTCGCATATCTCTCGTTCGCTAACTTTCCGGGAGTCGAAGAACCCTCGCCGCAACGCCGGATCAGGATACTCATTCTGCACGTTGATGACCGTGCGAATGCCCAAGCGACGAAGCGAATCCTCGAAACCGGTCGCGGTCATTTGTCCGCTGCGGTACACTCGCCCCGGCACGACGACCCGCAATCGTTTCCAAGTGGTCAGCCGATAACGCTGATACATCAGAGGCAGGCCGATGATCAGGACCGCCATCGCTGGGCCGAGAACCCATCCTCGCCAATTCGCCGAGACAGCCATCTTCGTTTACCTTGCCCACGCTTCGGGTCGGCAGTGTGCCAACTTCCTCGCCGCGATGCAAGGCGAAAATCGACGGACTCAAGCTGAGTGAAAAATGCCAGGCGGCAAGTTGATCCGTGGATCCGGACTCAGCCGAAAGAACTTTTCAGGGATCAAGACTTACTCGTACACCTGCTTGACCTTGAGCACCTTCCCGTCGCAAGAGATGATTTCGAGCGTGAACGCCTTACGATCGGGGGATTTGGGAAATGTGACCCGAATCTTGCCGGGGCTGACCACCTCCCAACGACCCGGAATTTCCTCGTTGCCGTCGGCCGGAGCGATGGGGCGATCGATAAATTCCCCGCCTTTTCGAATCTCAAAGCCAGCCCGGCCACGCGCCGGTGGGAAGTCGTACCCCTCGGGCCGGTAAACTTGGATTCCCTCCTTATCCTCCTCCCGCGAGTGAATCCACGGTTTGAAAAGTCCTGCCGGCAACTTTTCCTCCGCCGATGCCTCCGCGAGCCAAACCACCGCCAGGCCCAAGCAACCGAGTGCCAACCGAATGACGTTCATTGAATTCTCCGTCTCGTGATGGATCAAAACTGCCCCGAGGTCGAGTCTCGTGCTGCCGGGGACCGACACGGGATCCCGTGACCACGTCCTCCCAAAGTGAGCCACCCCTCGTCACGACAACGATCGGCGGCCCAAAATGTTCCGCACGGCTCGCAAGACTCGGCGAACTGCCCAACATTTTACCAAGCACCGTCGCCGCATGTCCGGGATCGTCGATCAACGATCGCGATCAATAGATCCTGCACCGCGCGATGATCTGAATTTGATCGCAAGATTGTTGAAGTCTCAGCTTGCCCGCATTTTACCTCGGGTCATCGAGAAAACATCTTGCAAATTCCATTGGGGTGCAAGCTTCTAAGGGAAATCGCAGCGCGGTGATGCCATTGTAATCGTCGCATCATGGAAAAGCGTTTACTCTTCAACGTCAACTTATGAATAACCCGTTTACACACCGCGAACGAACGGCACACAACGGCGCTGACGAAAAACGGGGCAACTACGGGCAGAGCGCAGCAATGAACCCGACGAGATCAAAGAGCGTCAACACCGTCACTTATCGACGCTGCTCGCCTCAGTGTCACTGGGGATAACGTGCCGTTAATCCGGAGATGTGACGCGGCAACCGAACTACTATGGGGCAGCGGCAGCCAGCGCGAATAGCCCTGAGCAGACCGGCCCAACCACTGGGCCATGGCTAGAGAGTTCCGCCTGAGCGGTGTCGTCCGAAAATCGATATTTTTCGGGAATCCTGATGCTCCTCCTGCGATCATCTCGCTAGTGGGAGTAGGAGGACATCGTCATGACCGAAGAATCGCTGTTTCAGCAAGCGTTGGATTTGCCCCCCGATCAGCGGGCCGAGTTTCTAAATCGCGAATGCCCCGACCCGGCGTTGCGGGCACGGATCGAGGCATTGCTCGCCGCCGACGCGGCCGCGTCGCCCGCCAAACCGCACCCGGACCAGACCGGCCTCTACTCCCAGCCGCCCGGCAGCACCACCGGCGATCGCCCCTTGCCCGAGGAAGCGGAGGGGGCCGTCATCGCCGGACGCTACAAGCTGCGGCAGCAGATCGGCGAGGGCGGCATGGGCACCGTCTGGATGGCCGACCAGACGGAACCGATCAAACGCAAGGTAGCCGTCAAACTCATTCGGGCCGAACGGGGGCAATCGAAGACGATCCTCGCTCGCTTCGAGGCGGAGCGGCAGGCCATCGCCCTAATGGACCATCCGCACATCGCCAAGTTGCTTGATGCCGGCACGACCGACAACGGCGCCCCGTTTTTCGTCATGGAATTGGTCAAGGGCGTCCCGCTCAACGATTTTTGCGACCAGCATCGGCTGACAGTGCCCGAACGGCTGAATCTGTTCATGCAAATCTGCTCCGCGGTGCAGCATGCCCATCAGAAGGGGATCATCCATCGGGATCTCAAGCCGTCGAACATCTTGGTGGAGAGTCACGATGGCAAGCCGGTGCCGAAGGTGATCGACTTTGGCCTGGCCAAGGCGACGACGGGGTTGCAACTGACGGAGCAATCGCTGTTCACGGCGTTCGGCAATGTGATGGGCACGCCGCTGTACATGGCCCCCGAACAAGCGAGTTTCAACGCCATCGACGTGGCCACGCGGGCCGATGTGTATGCCCTGGGCGTGATCCTGTACGAGCTGCTCACGGGTACCACACCGATTACTCGAGAGACGTTCAGGAAGATGGCCCTGGAGGAGATGCTCCGACTGATCCGGGAGCAGGAGGCACCGACGCCGAGTAGCCGTCTGAGTTCAGATGAGCGTGCCCCATCCGTCGCGGCCAACCGGCAAATGGAACCGGCGAAGCTCGGCCGTTTCGTCAAAGGCGAACTCGACTGGATCGTGATGAAGGCGTTGTCGAAGGAACGGGAACGCCGCTATGAGACGGCCAACGGCTTCGCTCGGGACATCGAACGTTTTTTGAACCATGAACCGGTGAGCGCGGGTCCACCGAGCGCCGTCTATCGGATGAAGAAGTTCCTACGACGGCATCGTGGGCCGGTGATCGCGGCCAGCTTGGTGCTGCTCGCCTTGGTCGGCGGCATCATCGGCACCACCTGGGGCTTGCTGGAAGCGCGACGGCAGGCGGAGATCGCCCGAGCAGAGTCGGAAGCCAAGGAACTCGCCCGAGCCGAAGAGGCGAACCAGCGGGCTACTGCTGAGGCAAGAGAGCGCGAGGCTAACCACGAACGCGATCTGAAAAGCAAAGCACTAGACGCAGAACGGAAAGCCCGCACTCGGGTCCGTTTGGCCATGGAAGAGATGACCTCTCTGGGGATGGGGGAATGGCTGAGCGGACGGGAGAAACTGACGGCTGGCCAAAAAGCATTTCTGGAACGAACACTGGAACTCTACTCAGCCTTCGCTGATGATAGCTCGAACGATCCCGAGGCTAAACCCGCCGCGGCAAGAGCCTATGTGCGGATTAGCGAAATCCTGACGGGATTCGGTCGGACGGAAGATGCCCTTCGAGCCAACGAAACAGCACGCCAACGATTTCAAGAATTGATTCAGCAATACCCCAAGGATCCCGAATTCCACTTTGGGTTGTTAACTGCCCTAGAGGCAAAAATATTGGCATTAGAGAATCCGCGACCCCTGGAGGCCGAAAAAGCCCAACTCGATCTGATCGCACAAACGGAACGCCTGACTAAGGAGTTTCCTCAGTTTCGGCGATTTCAAGAGTATCTCGTTAAGCAACTCCTCTACCGCGGCAACACGTTGACAATCTATTCGCGTCATGCGGAGGCGCTCAAGGTAGCGGACCGTGCAGATGGCCTTGCTTCGCAAATCTACGCCTCGAATCCAAATGCTCCCGAAGCGGTCGCGGCGCGGGCTAAGATTCTTGACAGGCGACTCGTCGCTCAGAGTAGTCTCCGAGAATCTCCCACCCCAAATGAATGGCAACCTGTATTAGATTATTATGAAAAGGAAGCTCGAGAAGAACACTTCGAGGCAGTAGGAGCCGCGGCAAACGTAGCTCGCATCCGCATTAATTTCGCGATTTATCATTTGTCACGCGGTGAATATGAGCAAGCGATCGAACAAGCACGTCAAGCGGAACACTGGGCGATTGAGTTAGTGGCCACGCATCCAGGGTCTGTTATGTATCGGTGGTCACTGGCACAAGCCTATCTGCATTGGGCGCGAGCAGCTTGGGCAGCGAAACGGCCAGAAGCGGAAGAAGTCGCTAGACTGAGTGTTGCCTCATGGGCAAGAATTCTCCACCAAGCGCCTGATCGCCTTGGTATGGGGCAAGGATTGGCCGCCGCAGAAACGAATCTGGCCCATATCATTCTCGATGCAGGACGTCCGAAAGACGCAATCAGCATACTCAACATGGCCCGCGATCGTTTGTTGAAGGTCGTAGAGGCAGGAGAAACGAATACGTGGACCTTCTCGGATTTAGAGGCAGTCTACCGTATCCGTGCGGCCGCTTATGAGAAGCTCAACGATTTTGGCAGTGCGGAGAAAGATTGGCTCCAAGCCGCGGAGTGTGCTGCCAAGAGGAACAAAGGCAACCCGAGCCTTTATGAATTCAGGCAAGCTGTGGCACTGATTCGCTCCGGTCAGGCCGATCAAGCCAATCCCCTTGTGGAGAACATACTCAAAAAGGCCAAACAAATGCATGAAGCCGGCAAACCTCAAGTGAATGGTGAATTAGACTTTATTGGAGCGGAATTCCTGTTGGCCGGTGGACCTGTGCAAGCCGAACGAGTATTGCGAGAAAATCTCAAATATAGGGAGACAATGGCGCCGGACTCTTGGTTTACATTCAACACGATGTCCATGCTCGGCGGGGCGCTATTGGGGCAGAAGAAGTATGCCGACGCGGAGCCGCTTTTGGTCAAAGGCTACGACGGCCTGAAAGCCCGAGAGAAGACCATCCCGCCGCAAGGCCAAGATCGCCTGCCTGAAGCGCTCGACCGACTGATTGAACTCTACACCGCCACCAACATGCCAGAGGAGGTGAAGAAATACCAGGAACTGCGGGCGAAGTATCCGCCAGCGAAGGAAGTCTCCCCGATGCCGAAGGAAGACAAAAAATGACCCCCGCCGAGCTGCTGCCGCTGGTGTACGACGAACTCCGCAAGCTGGCGGCAGCGAAGTTGGCAGCGGAACAACCCGGGCAGACGCTCGACGCCTCGGCCTTGGTTCACGAGGTCTGGCTGCGTTTGGCGAGCCCCGGACGTGAGTCCGGGGAGTTATCGTTTCAAGACCGCACCCACTTCCTCCGCACCGCCGCGACGGCGATGCGACGCATCTTGGTCGATCGGGCAAGAGCCAAACAGACGGCAAAACGAGATGGTGGTCGGCGAGTCGAACTGCCCGACCTCGCCGCCCCCCTTTAACATTTAACTCTGAGTGAGAGAATGCACCGACCGATGCTGCCACGATCCTTGGCTAGCCGGTTCACGAAATGCGGTCAATCATCTTTCTGACCGAACCTTTGTTAACTCCCTCTCATGTTCGATACCTTAATAATAATGGTCTCCTCCTCAACAAATAGCTCTTAGATGCTCTCATGGAATAATCATTAGGATGAGATTGATAACTTCGATGAACATACAATTTAATATCATTCCCAGCCATCATCAGATGTTGGTGGGGAGTCGACGACCATCTCAGACATATTGGCTATACGGATTGATTGAGGCTCGATCGTCGCCGATGCTTCAACCCGAATGTCGCCGCAAGCCCAAGCCCCAAGCCAACCAACATCATGCTCGCTGGCTCAGGAACCGCCGTGAACTGAAAATCATCAATCCCCATCCCTTGATCCGCCGACGAATTGTCCGGATCGCGCCAACGCAGCCACAGGTCCTCCCCTGGATTCCACACAATCCCGGTCACCGTGAACGAAACACTCGACCGATTCGAGGCCAAATTCCCATCAATCGCCCCAGTTCCACTCGAATTCACCGCGACCAAGTCACCCGCTGAATTCGCAGTATATCCTGTCCCATGAATGTCCGTCTCTGCCGTCGATACTTTGTATTCAAAAAATGTCCGATCTGGTGGATCATTTCGGTTCCCAGACCGCCATTGCTCCATGGTGAATTCCACCGTAAAACTCGTCAACACCCAAGTCGCGTGATGATTGGGAAGACGTACGCCAAAAAACACCGTTCCCGTCGCACCAGAGGCCAAACTCCCCAACGCGCGATCTGTGCTGCTCGCACTTCCAAAACTGTATAAATGACCCTGCGTCGAATTGCCCGAATTCGCACGGTACAAATCCGTCAATGCTGCTGAATTAGTTCCTCCCACTTTATGCTCGTACCACCCCGGCAATGTACTGTCATCAACCCAGGTTATGTTAGCATTCACTGGATTATTCGCCAATGTATCAAAGTTCTGAGAATATGTTGTGCCACCGATGTAAAGCACCTGAGCCGAAGCAGCTAAAGAAAACATTACGTTGGACCAAAAAGCGAGCATGCAACAGCGCATAGCGTCTCCGACGATAGATTTGGAATGGATGGTCTGCCGAATCGGGAGTACGACTCCCTGCCAGACGCAAGCATTGAACAAAATGCATCCACGGCAGCAAGGTAGTGGAAAAATTTTTTTAAAGGCTATTTATGCACCATGTCCAAGATGCCTGCTGGGAATTGTGCTCGATGCTTTGGTCCCGAAACTTCGGGAACGTGCACTAAGTAGCCCAAATTGTGAACTTTTGCGTTGTTTTGCTAGGATCTGGTTAAGAGACGACGGTCCATTCGATGGTCGGCAAGCTGTTGGGTCGTGGTGTAATCAGCTGGCATGCGGCAAAAAGTTTTGCGAAGAGCCTGTCTAGAACGCCTAAAGACCGCCTCGGTGGAGCGACAGTGATTGAGGTGGAAAGAAAAGTAGAGTTGGACCAAATTGGGGGGTGACCACACCGAAACCATTACGGAGCCAAGCCATGGACGGCAGTATCCGAGTTTCCGCGTCGGAACGCGAGAGGTTGTTCGAGGTTTATCGGCGCGGAGGCGATCCGGAGCAGCGGCTGCGGGCGCCTCACGCGAGGGTTTGCCGTCGGGGACAGGCTTCAAATGAAGTTTCGCACCTTTCGAAACAGTGACCCCCCGGCCCTTTTGGAGATCTGGAACGAATCGGGCCTGGGTCGAGGTGCTTATCTAGTTCGCTCCACTCTCTTGTTCGAATACTGCGTGTTTTCCAAACCCTACTTCGACTACTCGGGTTTGATTATTGCCGAGGACGAGGGTCGCCCCGTTGGCTTCGTTCACGCCGGTTTCGGACCCAACGCGGCGGAAACGAGCCTTTCCTTGGACACTGGAGTGATTTGTGCAGTGGCCGTTCGCCCCGATCGGCGTCGGCAGAAAATTGGCACGCGGTTGATCGAGCAGGCAGTGAATTACCTCCGTCGGCAGGGGGCCAAGGAGATCATCGCCGGTGGCTGCCCACCGTACAATCCGTTTTATTTCGGACTTTACGGCGGGGCGGATCTTCCCGGCTTCCTGCTGAGCGATCCGGCTGCCGATCCGTTCTTCACCCGCTTGGGATTCACCCCCTGGCGGACGTTTCACGTCTACGAGCGGCACCTCGAGGATTATCAATCGGTCGTCGATCCTCGTTTCGTCGCATTGCGAAGACGCTACGACGTGCAGTTGGTCCCGCAGCCGGACATCCCATCTTGGTGGCGTGAGTGCGTCCTCGGAGTGTTCGAGCCATTTGAATTTCGCTTGGCCGACCGACTCACAGGAATCCCTGCCGCCCGGGTGACCGGTTGGGAGATGAGCGCCGGTCGAGGCCCCGGGCCTGGTGCCATTGGCATCCTCGAGGTTTACGTCCGACCCGACGTCCGGAGGCAGGGGCTAGCTCGGTTCCTTTTGAACCAAATGATCCGATACATTCAGGAACAGTTCTTCCGGACCGTCGAGGTCCACGTCCCCGATGGCGACGAGGCGGCGACCAACTTGTTCCTCGGGTTGGGATTTCAGTGCGTGGATATCGGACGATCCTACCGCGAATCCGCTTCGACGAGTTCCGCTGAGCCGACGCTTCCCGCCGGTACCACTCACCCTCACCAGACCGGTGGTTCTCCTGTGCTGTAACCTTGGGCCTGCACCAGCCATGCCATCTGCCCGATGTGGTTGTTGATGTGGGCGATCACCACCAAGAACAAACCAAATCGGGTATGAATGGGATGATTGCTGCTGACCGGCGCGGCCCAATCCGTGTCGCTCTGCTTCAAGATGGCGTCACGAACCAGGGAAACCGCGTCGCGAAATTTCGCCAACGCCTCTTCCGGTGAGGGTGGGTCGGGATCCGTGAACTCGCGTTCCCGGTCTCGGACATACCCCGTCCCGACTACCCCCGCACCGATGTAATGGTTCATGTTGCCGGTCAGATGCAGGACGAGATGTCCGAGACTGTTGCCGTAGGGGAAGGGCTTATGGTACACCCGATCCCTCGGCACGGCCCGCAGGTGCTTCTCGACGCGACCTGCCAGGTGATCCAGATACCGCACCATTTCGTCGGCCATCACGTCGCGTAAGCTCATGTCAGTCACCTCAACGGCCAAGCCGAGGCCTATAAATTGAGCCAATCACCGGGCTGCAGAACGACCGCATCGGCCTGAGTCTCGGCGCGGACCCGCTTGGCCCACGCCGCCGCATCCAGGCCGAGCCGATCTTCGGGTTGGTATTCACATCAACCTCGTCCATGACCACCGCCACATGGTCCGCTGACAGTTTGCGCCGCCGTTTCCGGATTTTGCCGAGTTTCACCGCATGGGCCGGATCCTTGGGGCCGAGCACCGGCCGAGGCCGCCGCCACACCAAGTTCGCCTCCCACAGACGTCGACGAACCGTCTCCAGCCTCACCCGAACCAAATCGTCCTCCTTCAGGACGAGGGCGACACACTCGCCACTGTAGCGGCTGCGAACGAAACCGAACCGAGTCGGCGAGTACTCCAGCACCTCACGCCAGGCCAACCTTAGCCACCACTCACGCACTGAGGCACGCCAACGACGCCGCCCCGCGATGCAGCCGGTCCCTTCCTCCAGGTAACACTTCCGCCAACGGTTGATGGTTGCGGTGCTTGTGTCGAGAAACTCGGCGATGACTACCCAGGTGACGCCGTCGCCGAGTCGCCGCAGAATGTTAGCCCGAAGCCGCTGCTCCGGATCGCTTCCCCGCCGATCGACCTCGAACAAGCTCTCGCGGTCAGACGCGGAAAGTCGGATACTGCTGTCCCTAGCTTGGCTCCGAAATGGGTTTGATGTGGAAACCTCCCAATTTGGTTCAAGTCTACTTTACTTTCCACCCCGATCACTGTCGCTCGACCGAGCAGCTATTTAGGTGGAAAGTGATTTGGCCGGAAGCACCCTTTCGCGCAGTTATGACATGGGCTCGGATCATTGAGTACTGACCGACTAACATCGTATCACCGATGGTGGTTAGTGGCTTTTGAAGTGTCATTAACCACTAGATTAAATTACGAAGGGTTAGCTAACTATTTCAGTGTTGGCCTTCCTATCAGGACTATGATTATACCTCAGCGCCTAGCACGATATTAGTGTAAATTGCCGTACTCCATCGGATTATCCACGACCTAAGTACGTTATGTCAAGAGTCTGGCTCTCAGGAGCCTTTCTTTTTGACTGGTCCTGACCACCTAACCGATACAGCCGAAGACAGCTGATATGAAGAATCAATTAAACTACCACAGAGATTCCAGTCTGACGGGTCGCCGGGTTTGCGGAAGGGTGCCGCAGCTCCTGACCGACCGCGAGACACCCGAAATCCCTATTCCATTGAAGGAAAATTTCTTACAGATCTGCCTTCGGAGAGTATTGTTACGAAGCGTGTTCCTCTCGCGGAGCTACTTCGGTTTTATCCGAGTTTCCCGGCCACACGAGTTGACGCCAAATGCTAAAAGGGACGCCTCGAGGCGTTTTCTCGCTTCCGCCTTTCCCCCAACGAGTTGCGACAATCCGCCGCTTTGGCCAAAACTCTCTGGTTCGAGAGAAATCTCTCGGGGTCCGAAAGGAACCTTACAGGTTCCTCTCGCACCCCGAAATTCTCCCGCCAACACTCTCCGACTCTCGGGTTAACAACCCCCTCGGAGTTAACAGCCCGTTTCCTCTCGCACCCCGATGCCTCATTTCGAACTGCGGCCGGGTAGGTAACCCGTAGCGGGACTGTTCTCCCGCCTCCAGCTCCTCGCAGAGCCTATCTATAAAAAGGTCTCGACCGAAGTTAGGGCTGTTGGTAAACTATGGGCCATGAGATGGAACTCATATCGGAGCGACCTCACGGATCGTCATTAGCAACGGATCATGCATCTGATCCCCGCCCCCAAGCCCGGCGGTCGGCCAGCCAAGCACAGCCGCCGGGAAATCGAGAACATCATCTGATATTTGATCCGCGAGGGCTGCACCTGGCGAGCGTTGCCGCACGGGTTGCCCCCGTATCGGATTGTCTTTTACCCCTTTCGGCTCTGGCGTGGCGACGGCACTTAGCAACGGGTCAACGATGCCTTGCGGACGGAGGTGTGG
>JAOAAM010000201.1 GCA_026418875.1 Gemmataceae bacterium
ATGTTCATCCATGCGGCCGCGGCGGCGAGTTGGCTCTTCCCACCGCGCCCCGCTAGCCCGCTTTGGCAACCCTTGCGATCCTATGTTCTCTTCGGTGCTGGGGTTCCCTCGACGGTCCGTGACGAGTGGTGGAAGCGAACGGCGGACGTCCCCATGCAGGTGTTGGGACACCGTGTACGCTTGGTCCGTTCCCTGGATTTACGCCCGGCGGTCGGCCGAATCCGCGTCCCGACATGGATCCTCGCAGCCCTCGACGATCGACTTGTCCCGGCCGTGGCCGGCCGGTGGCTCGCGGCAGCGATCCGCGGCTGCCGACTCTGGCAACCGCGAGTCGGTCACGCCGCCTTGGTGCATCCGGACGTGGACATCGAAAAATGGCTGCGAAGTTCCGATGAATTGGACGGAACAGTCAGGACAACTCGGTGTTCAATCGACTACAAAGACCCTGGCCCGAACGAGAACACCGGTGTGCTCGTCGGGCCGGGAGGGCATCGTTCCAAAGCTTCGACAGGAGAGAAGACATGCAACGACTCGCAGCGATGGTGATGGTGTTGGGCCTGGCGACGGCCGGTTTCGCCGACAGCAAGAACGACCCCACCGGAACTTGGAAGTGGGAAGTCGAGCGGCAAGGCCAACGTCGGGAAATGACCCTCAAGCTCAAGCTCGAAGGGGATAAATTGACCGGTTCCATGCCGGGACGACAAGGGCGGGAGACCCCCATCGAGGAGGGCACGTTCAAGGACGGTAAAGTCTCCTTCACGATCACCCGGGAAATGCAGGGCAACAAGATCGTCACCAAATACAGCGGCACCGTCGAGGGCGATACGCTGAAGCTGAAGGTCGAAACCGAACGCAACGGACAGACGCGAACCTCGGAAATCGAAGCAAAGCGCGTGAAGGATTGACGCGCTGAAGGAGTCGCTCGTTCAGGCCCGAGTCAGCTCGTGCTGGCTCGGGTCGGCCTTCTGCCCGAACGCTGAACGACGGCGGATCAGCCGCAGCAGCCGGTCCGATTCATTCAACCCACTCGACCCCCGGTTCGCCGTCCCGGACTTCGCCAATGATCCACGAGGGGATGCGATCCTCTCTTAGCTGGTTCACAATGCTATCGGCGTAATAGCGGCTCACGATCGCCACAAAGCCGATCCCCTGGTTGAACACCCGATCCATCTCTGACTGTTCAACCGGACCCAAGCGTTGCAACCATGTGAAGACGGGCGGAATCGGCCAACTCCCACGACGCAAGACGACGCGGCGTCCGGGAGGTAAAACTCGCGGGATGTTGTCCACCAAACCACCGCCCGTGATATGCGCCAGGCCACGGACCACCCGGCGTTTCACCGGATAATGGCGCAGGATGTTCTGCACCGCTCGGACGTAGATGCGCGTGGGTTCGAGCAGTTCCTCCCCCACGGTGCGGCCCAACTCCGGCACGAAGTCGCGGACAGACAATCCGGCTCGTTCGAACACGATCTTCCGCACCAGACTGTAACCATTGGAGTGCAACCCGCTCGAGGCCAAACCAATCACCAAGTCACCTGACTGAATCGCCCGGCCGTTGACAATGTGATCCTTCTCGACGACGCCGACGCAAAAACCGGCCAAGTCGTAATCGCCGGGCTGATACACGTCGGGCAAGATCGCCGTTTCTCCACCCACCAAGGCGCAGTCGGCTTGCAAGCATCCGTCGCTGATCCCCTTGATGATGGCGCGAGTCAGGCCGGGGTCATCCTGCGGCATGGCGAGGTAATCGAGAAAAACCAGCGGCTCCCCCCCCGTGCACAAACAGTCGTTGACCGACATGGCAACCAGGTCGATGCCGATCGTGTCATGGCGATCGGCGAGGGAGGCCACTTTCAGTTTGGAGCCGACGCCATCGCAACAGGTGACCAAGACGGGTTTGCGGTAATTTCGGGCAAAGAGTTTGCTGTTGTAATCGAGACTGAAAAGGGCGGCGAAACCGCCGAAGCCGTCCATCACCCGGGGACCGTGGGTCCGCCGAAGCAGTGGCGGCATATGGCTAAGAGATTCCTCGTACTTGTCCAGGTCCAGCCCGGCGTCGCGGTAGGTAAGCGGCTTCATGGGGGCAGTGTACGCCCCGGGTCGGCCGACGTCCGCGCACAACCCCGGCGTTCGGATCGCCGTTACCGCGATGCTCCACGAATCGTGGCGCTCGGGGCCAACAAGCGATTCGCCTCCTCGGGATGTTCGCTGCAATACTGCGCTAACGCCGAGAAGAAGGTCAGCATCTGCTCGGCGGCTTGCTCGGCCAGCCGATCCGCCGATGCCCCAAATAATCGGTACGCGAGATTGGCGGCCCGACTGTCGGCATGGCAAAAGATGTCAATTTCGTGCCGGATCACGCCCTCGTCGGTTTTCGGCAGTTCGTGGCGCAAGACGACGACCGAGCGTACTGGCACCGCGGGAAGCAACGGTCCCGCCTTCACGTGCCCTTCGGCGTACCACACACGGGCTTGGGGTGAGCGGGCAATCACCCACCATTGCACGTCGCTGCCAATGTCGTCACGCCAGCCGAAGCGACCTTGCCCTCGATCCTGAATTGGCGAACACTGCACTCCCAACCGCCGCCAGGCGACCGCGGCTCGATCCGGATGTTCGACCAGCCATTCGTACATCGCTGGGGCGGCTCGAAACTCCTGGGTGGCCGCCCGTGTCACCAAGGTCGGCTGAGTCAGGGTCCGACGCACTTTCTCATGCAACGGAGGAGGCAGGGCATCCACGGGTAC
>JAOAAM010000618.1 GCA_026418875.1 Gemmataceae bacterium
CCACACCTCAGCGATGGTCGATTTCCCCGTCACTTTTTTCAGGTAATCGAACAGCGTCAGCAACCACGAGGGCACGCCGCTGATGACGGTGATCGGCAGCCGGGCGGATTGCTCGGCCAGGATCTGCACTTTCTGCTCCCAGTTCCCCAGCAGGGCCACATCCGGGGGGGGATAGAAATAAGGTCGGAGCAGATCGGGCAAGTCCCGGGCCGCAATCCCGCTTAGGTCGCCATACAGGCTTCCATCATCGTTCTTTTTCAAGTCGGTGCTTCCGCCCAGGAAGAAGATCCGCCCTCGAAAGACCGACGAATCGTGATATTTCGCCAGGAACAAGGCAAGATTGGTCAGGGCCGCCTTCTTGTTGGAGGCGACCATTTGCCGAGTCACCGGGATGTACTTTGTCGCGCCGGTGGTCGTTCCTGAGGACAGGGCGTAATACGGGATATGCTCGGGCCAGATGATCCCCCGCAGTCGGGGATACGCAGCACCGAGGTATTCGTTCCAGTACTGCTCGTAAGTGCGGAGGGGAACCCGCTGCTGAAAGTCGGCCACGGAGCGGATTTCCTCGAAGCGGTGGTCCTTGCCGAAGCGGGTGCCTTCCGCGTAACGGACCAGCCGCAGCAACTCGCGCTCTTGTCTCGGAACCAATTCCATCCGATCCAACTGACGGGCACGAAAAGCGGCGTAACGGTGCAGCCCGGCATCGGCCAGCCGTCGTGCCAAGGCGCTGCCGGTGATTTGTTGAAGCCAAGACGACATGGATGCATCCCTTCCGGGTGCGCTGAAAAGTTCGCCGATCCGTTCAAATCACGAGCCGGCTCGTCGGACCACGACGTTGTCGGTTTACGGCTCTTCGGACCAGGATGTTATCGGTTTATGGTTTTTTGTCGGGGGGCGGCGAGTCGAGGCGGCCTCGACGGCTTTCCTCCTCCGCCATCCGGGTCGATGAAACACTTCGGCCGAGTGACTGGGCAGCCGACTGGACAGCCTGCCCCAAGGCATTCATCGTGACGAGTTGGGTCAGCAAGCGGATCGGACCCGGGCCATACTGCTCGCGCTCGGCGGCAGCTTGAGCAGCCTCGGGGTCGTCTTCGGTCAACCAATCGGGCAGCGAGGATGGGGCATTGGTCAGGCCAGGGACTTCGTCCCCCACCGTTGGGGGGACCAACATGGTCGCTTCGGGCGGCAGCATCAACTGCTGGGCTTCCTCCCACGACAGGATTTTCCCTTCGTCGATCATGGCCCGTCCCTCCGCAGCAACTACCGCTCATTTCATCATGGCCGAAGCCCGGACACAAGGCCGACGGTGAGGGATCGCAGCTCAGCACAAATCACGCCTCGGCCCGGATCACGCTTCGACTCGGATCACGCTACGGCCCGGTCCACGCTTCGACTCGGATCACGCCTCGGCTCGGTCCACGTTTCGACTCGGATCACGCCTCGGCTCGGTCCACGCTTGGACTCGGATCACGCTTCGGCCCGGTCCACGCCTCGCCTTTTGAATCGACGCCAACGGAACCACCGCCAGCGGCCGCGGCGAGGCATCGCCCGACCATTGCCCCCGTGGAAGCCCTGACAGACGTAGACACCCCCCGGTGGGAGATTCAATGGCACGAACTTGAACCGCACATCGTGGAAATATCGCCGGTACATGCGATAGTACACGAGCGGCATCACGGTCAATTGCCGGAACGACCCGCCCTCCACCAGACGACGGGCGGAGACATCCAGGATTCGCTCCCGGACATGCTCGGGGATCGAGGGCAGAGGAAGGCCGGAGAGGATGTGGTCCACCTGACCGATGCCCCGCTCGTCCAAGAGTTGGTCGAGGTCAGCCGCGTCGGCCTCGACGACGTCCACGCCGGGGAAGCGTCGACGCAGGTACGCCGCCAGATCGGGGTCGATTTCGACAATCACCAGGCGACAGCCGGCAGGTGCCCGGCGGATCAACTCCTTCGTGATTGGTCCCGTCCCGGCACCCAATTCCACAATGCAGCGACAACTCTGGAAGTCGATGTCGCGCAGCAGGGTGCGGACCATGAAGCGGGAACTCGGGGCGAACGAGGCGATCACTTTGCCTCGTTGCAGGAACTTGGTAAAGAAGAGCCAACGCCCTTCACCAGGGGAGGAGAGATGAGGTTGACCCGAGTCATTCGAGGCAGCGTCATTCCGTTCGGTCATGGGATCTTTTTCCGCTTGCGGAGATTGCCGAGAAGCAGTTGCCAGAATCCGGGCTTCGAGGTTGGTTTGGGGTGCGTCAGGAAGTGGACCACCAGCCGATTGATTTCCCAAGCCTTCTCGATTTGCGGGGCATGGCCGCAGCGGGGCAAAAGCAGAAACTGGCCATTGGGCAATTCCTTGGCCGCCTCCGCTGCCACGTTGGGATCGCAGATCCGATCATTGGCACCGGTGACGAGCAACGTCGGAGCTTTGACCTGACCCAACTTGCTCCGTACCGAATGGGCCTTGGTGTGCTGCACCGTCTTCAGCATGCCCACTTGCCAACGTCGATTCGGGAACGAGCGTTTGTAGAACTTGACCAGTTCGCTGTCGGCATGGCGGTACGGGTTGTAGAAAACGCTCTCCACCAGCGCCTTCATATCGTTCTTCCGCACCCCTTCGACGATCGGCAAGCGCTCGTCCTCCCCCATGCCGGAGGGGCACAGCAGCACGATGCGATTACACAAGTGCGGATATTTCACCGCGAATTCGACCGTCACCTTGCCGCCCAGGCTGCTGGCAACGAAGTGGTAGGGGGGCTGCTGAACGAAATGGGTCAAGTACAGGTGCAGCTGATCCACGAGGTATTCGACGTTGATCAGTTTCTTTTGTTGCAGCCGCTCGTGGATGGCGTCGCCATCGTACACGAGGATGTTCGGCATGAACACATCGAAGAATCGTCGCCAATAACGGTGGTTGCGATACCAGGACTCGGGCTGCTCCGCCAATCCGTTGACCAGGACCAGCGATGGTTTCCGGCCATATCCGGTCGGGCGAATTCGACTTAACCAGTCCAGAGGTGTGGGCATGGAGGGTTCTCGATTTCCGACTGTTCAAGGCCCCGCCGACAACCGTGACGTTCCTGATGATGCTACGGCGCGGATCGGTCATCGGGCAGCGGGATTCCCTGATTTTCTGCCGACTCTGCCCCCGCGAAACCATTACAATTTCCACGCCTGAGCTTGTGGGGACTCGTCATGCCCGCTTCGGACTGCGACGTTTTGTGTGCGGGGATCATCGTCGCCGATCACGTCTGCACTCCCATCGATCACCTGCCGGGACCGGGTGAGTTGGTCACGGCGGACCGCCTGCTGCTGACCTTGGGAGGCTGTGCGGCGAACACAGCCGTGGACCTGGCCAAAATGGGTGTCCGCAGTGCCGTCGCCGGGCGCGTCGGGGCCGACTTGTTCGGCCGAATCGTCGCCGACATGCTTCGCGAAGCCGGCGTGAACACCGCCGGGCTCGTCTCCGACCCCGACATGGACACCAGTCAAACCCTCATCGTCAACGTCGCGGGGCAGGATCGCCGTTACATCCACAGCTTCGGGGCCAACGCCGGCTTCCAAGCCTCCGACATCGTCCCCACCGGGCGAATCCTCTACGTCGGCGGCTTCCTTCTCATGCGTCGCTTGACCGGTCGGGACTTGGCAGCCGTCTTCGCCGAGGCCCGCTCTCGCGGCATGCAGACCTTCCTCGACGTGGTCACGCCGCCGGGGTTGAACTACCTCGCCGAGCTCCGGCACGTTTTGCCGCACACCGACGTCTTCAAACCCAATTCAGACGAAGCTCGCCTCATCACCGGCGAACGCGACCCGGTCGTCCAGGCTCGCATCTTCCGCGATCTCGGCGCCAAAACCGTCATCATCTCCCAAGGCGGCGAGGGTTCTTGGCTGATGAATGACGAGGGCACCTTCCGCGTCGGCGTCTATCCCACCGAATACGTCGATGGCTCGGGCGGCGGCGACGCCTTCGACGCGGGCTTCATCTTCGGCATGCTGCATCAGATGTCCACGGCGGATTGCTTGCGCTACGCCAGTGCCTTGGGGGCCAGCTGTGTCCGGGCCATTGGCACCACCCCCGGCGTCTTCACCCGCCCCGAGTGCGAGGCCTTTATCCAAGCCCATCATCTCCCGATCGAGAAATTGGCCTGAGAATCGGACCACCACAGCGGATCCTCGCGCCGGCTCATTTTTTCGCTTGCTTTCCGCCCCGCCGCATCCAACATTCGCAGCGGACAGGTCATGTCGATTCATGTCGATGGACGCACCTTCCTGGAGGCTGCTGGATGCGATTCTTCCTCGCGATTTCCGCCGTGGCTTTGGGTTCACTTGCCGCTCTCTCGACCAGCGAAAGCAGCCGAATCAATGGCCGAACCCTCGATGGCGATGAAATCACCTGCGATCTTCCCCCCGCCGAGCATCTCGCAAACATCGGCTCCCGCGTCGATGGCCGCGGCATGTGTGTCATGTCCTCGATCGAGATGGCGGCACGCTGGCAAGGTCTGACGTCGATGCGTGGCCTGCGCGATTGGTGTGCCCGTCAGCCCGGCGGGGCGTATCCGGCCAAAGTCGATCGTCAGATCCGCGAGTTTTGCGAAGCCCACGGCGTCCCGGTCCCCCCCTACGTGCAGTATGAGGGTCCGGCCGTCGATCCCCTCCTGGACTTGTGCGACCAGACGGGGCGGATCGCCTGCGTCACCTACGGCGATTCGCCGCGATACGGCCGGGCCATCGCCCACATGGTGTGTTGCGTTCGGTACGGTCCCCGTTACGGAGTGGTCTTGGATAACAATTTTCCCGGCGTCGATTCCTACGAGTGGATGACCCGGGCCGAATTGCGGCGTCGCGTGGTCCACCCCACCGGGCATGGGTGGGTGTTTGTCTGGTTGGCACCCCCACCTCCGCCTCCGCCTTGCAACACGCCCTCGTCACCGAACTAAGCCTGGATCACGGAGTCATCCCCCCATGATGCCCTTGCTTTTCTCACTCATCGTCTCTCAGCCCGGCCCGAAGTCGCCAGCTATCGTCGAATGGCGAACCCGACCCGACGATCCGACGCGGGTGTATTTGTACGTCGATGGCCGTCAGCGCGGCGGTTACGATTGGGAATTGGACCAA
>JAOAAM010000633.1 GCA_026418875.1 Gemmataceae bacterium
CCTCGGGACCTGTCTAAGGCACCCCGCCACTCGTCGAACCCTCCTCGCCTCGTCGATCCTGATCGGCTTGAACTGGTTTTTGTTTGTTCATGCCGTGAGCACAGCGCAACTGACCCAAGCCAGCCTCGGCTACTTCGTCGCCCCACTGGTCAGCACCGCGTTGGGTGTGATCGTCTTGGGGGAGAGGCTACGCCGCGGCCAGCAACTGGCCCTGGCTCTCGCCGCCACAGGGGGGCTGATCTTCGCGATCCGCTTGGGAGAAGTGCCGTGGTTGGCGATCAGCCTGGCGGCTTCGTTTTGCGTCTATGGTTTGCTTCGCAAAACGGTCGCCGCCGACGCCTTGACCGGTCAAGCCATCGAAACCTTCCTCCTCACGCCGGCGGTCCTCGCCTATCTTGGGTGGTTGGCGATCCAGGGCAGAATGAGTTTCGGCCATCTCGATTGGGTGACCGACATGCTGCTGATCGCCGGCGGGCTGGTGACCGTGGTGCCGCTGTACTTGTTCAATGAAGCGACTCGAAGGCTGCCACTCACCACGATCGGTTTCTTGCAATTCCTCTCGCCCACCATCCAGTTGGTCGTGGCGACGACGTGGCTAGGCGAGCCGTTCGATCATGATCGGTTGGCGGGATTCGTGCCCATCTGGATCGGTCTGGGCGTCTATCTGACCGATGCCTACCGTCATCATCGCCGATCGCGTCGCCTCCTGTCCGCGACGCCGGTCATGG
This sequence comes from Gemmataceae bacterium, assembly GCA_026418875.1. Lineage (GTDB taxonomy): Bacteria > Planctomycetota > Planctomycetia > Gemmatales > Gemmataceae > CAKZUU01. Next base: position 729 of record JAOAAM010000633.1, read on the forward strand.
AGTGACATGGGTCGTTGAGGAGCCGTCGCGGCAGTCGGCCTTGCGCCAAGCTGCGGTGGATACGCCGAGCAACCCCATCATCGCGGCCCACTGCAACGTGCTAATGATGAGGTACAGCGAGTGCCAGCGGGAAAACACCCGCATATCCGATTCGTAAAACCCTGGCTCGGCCATCATCTGCGACAGGTGCCGATGCTGAACGACCAGGGCCACCTGCATCCCCACCGCCGACAACCACAGCCATCGACGTGCCCCGCGAAGTGGCACGGATGCGGCGAACACGTCAGCGGCCATCGCCACCAAGGCCGCCGTCCCGGCCAGGTTCAGCCACTGCGTTACTCGCTGGGTGATCTGACTGCGCTTCGGTTCATCCTCTTTCGCCGACAAGTGTTTCCTCGTCACCGGCACCGTCACCCCACCGTAAAACATCATCCCCCCTTGCCAGAACATCAAGGCGACGAGAAACATCATCCGCCTCGCCCAAGTCATCGCGGCACCCCGGTTCCGGTTGATCTCACTCCGTTTCATCGTATCCTACGAAAGCGAGTTCTTCGCTTACCCTCCCTGCGGAGTTCGGCCCATGATCCGACTGGGCATTCTCGATTTCGACACCTCCCACGTCGTCGAATTCACCAAACGGCTCAATCATGTGAACATCGCCGAAGACCAATGGGTCGACGGGGCCCGGGTCGTCATCGGCTGCCCGGGTGAATCGAAAATCATGCCCGAGCGAATCCCCGGGTATGTCCAGCAGATGAAGGAGATGGGCATTCCTCTGGTCGATCGGCCCGAGGAAATGATCGGCCGGGTGGACGGCATGTTGATCGAATCGCAAGAGGGAACCGTTCACTTCGAGCGAGCCAAGCCGTTCCTCGAAGCGGGCATTCCCTGTTTCATCGACAAACCCTTCACATGCTCGGTCGATCATGCGCGACAATTGATCGCGCTGGCCGACCGTCGAAAAGTCCCCATCTTCAGTTCCTCGTCGTTGCGATACGCCCCCGAGTTGGCGGCGTTCGTGGCGGAGAAACCGCTGGGCGAGGTGGTCGGTGCCTTGGCGTTCGGGCCGGCCTCAGAAAACCCGCGGAATCCGGGGCTGTTCCACTACGGCATCCATGCGGTGGAGATCCTTTACACCCTCATGGGGCCGGGATGCGAACAGGTCCAATGCACTTATGACGGCTCCTCGGAGGTCACGACCGGCCGATGGCGGGATGGCCGAGTCGCGAGCATCCGGGGCATCCGCCGCGGTGCCGGGGCTTACGGGGCCACGGTGTTCTGTGAACGTGGTGTGAGACATTTGGAATTGAAGACCGCCTACATCTACCGCGAGTTGCTTAAACAAATCGTGGCGATGTTCCAGACGGGCAAACCACCGCTGGACCCGAAAATCACACTAGAAATCGTCGGATTCATTGAATCCGCCCGAGAGAGCGGCATGAATCATGGCCTAGCCCGGCCGGTCTTGCCAGAGCGGTCATGAGGAGGTCTTTCGCGCAGGAGTGGCTCCAATGGCACCGACGCTTGATCTGATCTTCAGCGGTGGGGGAACGCGCGGCGTCGCCTTGGCCGGCGCAATGGACGTGCTGGAGCAAAGGCGGCCGAAAATCAAACGGCTGATCGGGACCTCGGCCGGGGCCATTGCTGCCGCCTTCGGTGCCGCAGGACTAACAGCTCGGGACTACCTGAAACTGGTGCCCGAAAAAGAAAACGATCCGTTTCTGTTCAATTCCTTTTTCGCTGCACCGCCCGGCGAGGTCGTTCGAGCCTCCGCGGCTCAGAAGAATAGTCAGACTCGCTTGTTACTCCGCGGAGCCGTCGATGGCGCTCTCGAAAACATGCTCAAAGGGCTGCAAGAACGTCGCCCCAGAATCGGGGAACTCATCGCAGCCGCCTTTGCCTCTCGGAAAGATGCCCTTTACGAAAACGCCTTCCTTGGCTTCCTCGAGCGAGCCGCATTGAAGGAAGACCCCATGAAGCCAAGACCCCGGACCGCCCTTTTCGCTTTGGTGGAATTCGGAGGTTTATACGACCCAAATCTCTTCCGTGACTGGCTTCCTCAACATCTCGGCCGTGTCGTCCCTTTGTTTGACAGTCGTACCACCTTCAAG
>JAOAAM010000024.1 GCA_026418875.1 Gemmataceae bacterium
CATCCAGGTCGTACAGGTGGGGGATGATCGAGACGTCCAATCCCGGCTCCATGATCAACGCCGCTGCGAGCGACTCCTCTAGCGACCGACGGGCCGGGTGCTTGCTATTCGATTGCGACAGAACGACGTTCAGGCGGTATCGGCTCATGCAGGTCATTCTGGCCGATGGACTTGGTTCTGACAAGCAGCACTGCCAGGCAGGATCGCGAAGCCGCCGTGCCACGCGTTTGATCATCCATACCTCTACCACGAAGAGGGTGCTATGTTGTTCCTGGGAATTGAGACCAGTTGCGATGAGACCGCCGCCGCGGTGTTCGACGATCAATTTCAAATTCGGGCAAATGTCGTCGCATCGCAGACGGAACTTCATCGGCGGTTTGGCGGGGTGGTGCCGGAGGTGGCCGCGCGGGCACATTTGCGGCAACTGCTGCCGGTGATCGACGAGGCACTGCACCGAGCCGGGGTGAAGCTGAGCGACATCGGGGCGGTGGCGGTTCATCACATGCCGGGGCTGATCGGTGCGTTGCTGATCGGGGTCTCGGCGGCGAAGATGTTGGCGGTGGCCTTGGAGGTTCCGTTGCTCGCGGTCAACCATATCGAGGCCCACGTGTTTGCTGCCCGGCTGGTCGCAGGCCGCGACATCTTCCCCTGCGTCGGCCTAGTCGTCAGCGGGGGGCACACGGCCTTGTTTCAATGTCATTCGGCCCTGCGACTGGAGTTACTCGGTTCGACTCGTGACGACGCCGCCGGGGAGGCCTTCGACAAGGTCGCCCAAATCCTGGGGTTGGGGTTTCCTGGTGGTCCAGCGATCCAACGCGAGGCAGAAACAGGCGACCCGAAAGCCTTTCGCTTTCCCCGGGCGTTCATGGAGGAGGGCAACCTCGACTTCAGCTTCAGCGGCTTGAAGACGGCCGTTCTTTACACCACCCACGGCTATGACCGACGCCCCACCGAGCCGCCGACCGGACAACGGCGAGCCGACTTGGCAGCGAGTTTCCAGCAAGCCGTCGTCGACGTCTTGGTGGAAAAGTGTCGCCGGGCTTTGCGACGGACCGGCTTGCGGCGATTGGCCGTGGGCGGCGGAGTGGCAGCCAACCGGCGATTGCGCGAGTCCCTCGCCGCGATGGCCGAGCAAGAACAAGCCGAACTGTTCGTCCCGCCGATGGAACTGTGCACCGACAACGCGGCGATGGCAGCGCTCGCCGTCGAGAAGTGGCGGTCCGGCGATTTCGCCCCATTGGACTTGGACGCCTCGCCGAACTTGGTCTTCTCCTGAGTCGCACATGGATCGCACTTTGCTCTCCGGCTGGCCTGTGGTGATCGAGCAACCCATCGCCTGGGGTGACATGGATTCCTACGGCCACGTCAACAACGTCATGTACTTTCGTTACTTCGAGAATGCCCGACTGGAGTATTTCCGCCGCCTTGGCTGGGCGGTCGCCGTTCGTCCAAGCGGGATCGGCCCCATCGTCCATAGCACGCAGTGCCGCTTCCGCCGACCGCTGGACTGGCCCGATCGCATCGCCGTGGGCGCTCGGGTTCGGGACATGAGCGACGATCGCTTCACCCTGGAGCATCAGCTGATCAGCGAGAAGTTGGGTGCGGTCGCGGCCGAGGGGTGGAGCATCATCGTCACCTACGACTACGCCGCCGGAACCAAGGCGGCCATTCCCGACGAACTGCGACGCCGCATCGTCGAGTTGGAGGGCAGGCCCCTCTGATCTACCGTGAGGCACGGGCCATGCTGATTGCCATCATCCTCTGGTCGCTGGCGGCGATCCTCGGCGGAAGTGACTGGCGCGTCGCGCCCGGCTTCGTGGTCCGGGAATACGCCGACAACAGGCTGGCCCCCGACATCACCTGCCTGACCGTCGATCCGCACGGTCGGGTCGTGGTGGCCGGGCCAGGGTATATCCGCCTACTGTCGGACGAGAAGGATGGTCGAGCAACCCGCGGCATCGACCTAGTGTCTGCCCGCGAGGCGGCCATGGGCTTATTCCGAGAGCAGCGGTCGCTGTACGCCGTCGTGGATGGCGGCCTGTGGCGTTGGCCGTTGGACGATCATGGAACCAGCGTCAATGGCCCGGGACAGAAACTGCTGCCCTTGCGGACCGGAGGCGAACACCATGCCCATGCCGTGCGTCGCGGGCCAGACGGCTGGCTCTACCTCATGGTCGGCGACGGCACGGGAATCACCGCGGATTTCGTCACCTCGGCGTCTTCCCCCATCCGCGAACCGGTCGGCGGGTGCCTGCTCCGTGTCTCTCCCGACGGGCAACTGCGGGAGATCGTCGCCGATGGCTTCCGCAATGCCTACGACTTCGCCTTCGATCCCCATGGCTTCGCGTGGACCTTCGACTCGGATAACGAGCGCTGCGTCGGCTTGCCTTGGTACGAACCGACGCGGATCTACCGAATCATTCCCGGAGCCCACCACGGCTGGCGAGCACCACAACACAGCGATACTTGGCGTTTCCCGCCCTATTTCCTCGATGTCGCGGCTCCCGAGGCGACCTGCGGCCGAGGCTCACCCACCGGCGTCGTCTGGCAGACGCACCCCGGTTGGCCCGCCGAGTTCCACGGTTTGTATCTCGCCGATTGGACGTTCGGCACGATCTGGCTTTACCGCCCCGGGAGTGCCCCGCAACGTTTTCTCGAACCACGCGGCGAGACCGGATTTGCCCCCACTGCCCTCGCCGTGCATCCAACCACCGGAGACCTATTCGTCAGCACTGGCGGCCGAGGAACGCGGGGAGCCGTCTTCCGAATCCATCCGATCGTTTCGACATCGAATCGGGTCTCGACCTGGTCGCCACCGGATTGGGCCGAACAAGCCCGGCAACTCGTCGAACGCCGGGCCCGTCACGGGCAACCCCGCGCTGAAGATGCTCGATTCGCTTGGGAGCAGGCGTCGCAGGCGGACCACCGGGTTGTTCTTTCCGCCGCCGCCGACTTACTCGCTCGACTGCCAGCGTCGTCGCTTCATGCCTTGCAAGCTGAGGCCCGCAACCCCGGCCAGCTCGTGGCACTAGGGTATGCTCTGGCCACGAAGGATGCACCGGCGGCGGTCGCACTTGCTTCACGTGCCTTCCGCCATCCCGATGCCTCGGTTGCCCGACGGATCGATGCCTTGCGGGTAATGCAACGGGCCTTGGGTGACATCACCTCGCCCCAACACCGAGGCTCGATCTTGGCGGGCTACACATGGCGTGGCGAACTTCCGACCGACCGGCATGCCGAACTTCGCCGGATGCTCCGCGACCGTTTTCCCACGGGCGATACCGACTTGGATCGAGAAATTAGTCGCATGTTAGCCATGCTGATGGATGATGATGTTGGTTTTGCCCGAAAAGTCGGCGATCGCCTCAGTTCGATGTCTGACCCCATCGACGAAGTTCATTATCTGATCGTATTATCACGGCTTCACGTATCATGGGATGATCCTCTGCGAAATACCGTCACGTCATGCATGTTAGGATTCGATCGCAAGTATGCCGAGCGGGGTTACCGTCGGGATCGAAATTGGTCCTTGCGAATGTTGGAATTGCACCGTGAATTAGCCGAGCGCGATCCCAAGTTGAATGCAGCGATCCTCCGACATCCTGACTTCGGCCGGCCTGAACACGTGCTTTGGACGCGGTGTCCCAAGTTCGACCGCGCTGCCGCCGCCCGGAAGTTTCTCGACCTTTCGGCGGGCGATCCCAACTGGAACTGGACACCCGAGTTGGTCGCGCTTCTGGCTGAACTCCCACCTGAGACCACCGAACCTCTGCTGCGAAGGCTTGGCAGAGTCGCCGCACTACGAGACTCGGTCATCCCGCTCTTGGCACGTCGCCCGAGGAGGGAAGATCTCGAGCTATATATTCAGGGCCTCGGGTCGCAAAGCCTGAATGTGATCCGCACGTCGCTGGCAGCCTGCCGGAAATTATGCCCCCCCTCCGATGCCAAGACACTTGCCGCAATGATTCGTTGTGGCCAACAGTTGCCTGCGGGGCGAGAGGCGAATGAGATTCGGCGGTTATTAGCCGAGACGTTGGACACTCTGACCGGACAGCGGCATGGGACCGATTTCTCCCAATGGGCTAAATGGCTGAAAACCCAACATCCCGAAGCGGCATCTTCATGGGCCGGGATCGATGGCGTGGATGAAGAGGGTTGGCGGCGACGGCTGTCCCGCATCGATTGGTCCCGGGGCGACCCGGAGCGCGGCCGAACCGTGTTTGAGAAGGCTCAATGCGCCTCTTGCCATGGCCGGAGTCAGGCCCTTGGTCCAGACCTCGCGGGCCTCGGCCAACGTTTTTCCCGCGAGGATCGCTTCACCGCCATCTTGCAACCGAACCGGGACGTGCCGGTCCGCTATCGCTTGACACAGATCGAAACGACGGACGGCCGGACGTACCAAGGAATGATCGTGTACGAGGCTACGGATGGCGTCATCTTGCAAGTGGGAGCCGCCGAGACCATCCGCATCCCGGAGTCGCGGATCGAATCCCGTCGCCCCACGGATCGATCGATGATGCCGGCCGGTTTGCTCGATGGCCTAACGGACGACGAGATCGCGGACCTGGACGCTTACCTCCGTTCTCTCCGCTGAAATCCACGTTCCGTGCGGCGGCGATGGCGGCAGATGCCGAGGGGGCATCGGGCATCGGCGTGGTTTCGCGATTTTCGCTGTGTGTCGCCGCCGAGTGGCTCAAAATTCGATCGGGTCGGGGAATGAGCAGGCGACGACGAACACTTTGCCGTCGCCGATGCGCCCGGTGCGAGCTGCTCGGGTGATGCGCTCGGCGAGTTCGTCGGCGCGATCGTCTGCCACCCAAACGGAGATCTCGACTTTGGGCAGAAAGGCCAGGTTGTACTCGCTGCCGACGTAGCGTTCGAGGTAATGTTTCTGCCGGCCCCACCCCTTGGCCTCGCGAACGACGCAGGCATCGACGCCGCTTTCTTCGATCACACGGAGGACGGCCTCAGCGCGAAACGGTTTGACGATGACGGTCAATTGTTTCATGGCGTTGGGCGTGGGAATCCATGATGCACGGCTGCATCGGATCTAGAACCACCCGCCGGTGATGGGGAGAGTGGCTCCCGTGATGTAGCTGGCCTCCTCGCTGGCGAGGAAAAGGACGGCGACGGCGACCTCCTCGGGGCGTCCGACCCGGCCCAAGGGGATCTGCTGTTGGTAGTAGTTCATGACCTCGGGCTTGATCTCGCCGATCATGGGCGTTTGAATCACGCCGGGAGCCACCGCGTTCACGGTGATGTTGCGGCGGGCTAACTCCTTGGCGAGGACTTTCGTCAGGGCAATCACACCGGCCTTGGCGGAAGCATAGTTGGCCTGACCGTGGAATCCCACCACGCCGGAGATGCTGGCGATATTCACGACCCGCCCGCCGTCGCGCAGGACGTCGGCCCCGAACTTGGAGCAGTAGAAGACGCCGTCGAGGTTCGTCTGGATGACGGCGTGCCATTCTTCAAGCGTCATCTTCTTCACCGTGCGATCCCGGATGACGCCTGCGTTATTCACCAACACATCCAGACCGCCGTGGTTGGCTTGCACTTTCTGCATCAGGGACTGGATTTCGTCGGCTTTGCGTACATCGGCATCGTACAGGTGGACCGGGACCTTGAGGGCGGTCAACTTGGCGGCCAATTGCTCGGCGTCGTGGCGATTCTGACCGGAGGTGTCGTTGAAGTAATGCAACAAGCAGGTGGCCCCTGCTCGGGCAAAGGCTTCGAGGATGGCGGCCCCCATTCCCCGCGAGCTGCCGGTCACCAGAACGGTTTTCTGTTGGAAGTTGAACTGGATCATGGGATCAAGCCGCCGCGGATCATGCCCCACCGAGTCGCACTGCGGAGTCGCCGCCGCCAGGCCGAGTCCAGACGATTCGGTGCGGTGGGCTAAGAAGCATCATTTGTTGAAGGGGAACGGTTTGCTCCAAAAGTTCTCACCACTGAGATTGAAAGCCGGTCGGACCTCCACCTCCACGTCGCCGTGTACGGTGCATTGGCAGGAAAGACGCATCTCATCCTCGTGACCGATGATCGCGAATGCGCCTTTGGGGTGGAATGTGAAGTGGAATCGTTCGCGGAGGTTCTTCTTGCTGAGGTTCTCCATCCCCTTTTTCACGAGGACCGCGCAGGTGCCACACAAACCTAACCCGCGGCAATTCAGATATTTCTCCAGGCCACTGTACACTTCCACGCCGGCGTCGCGTAAGGCAACGCGCAAATTGGTCCCCTCGGGGACCTCGATTTCCTTCTTCTGTTCGTTCAAAACGATGATCTTCGGCATGGATAAATTATCCTTCGGCGAAGTCGGGAACTTTTGGGGGATTGTACGACACGGCTTTCGGAGAGTCATTAGGTTCGGGCATCGAACCTGGGGGAAACCTCGGCACGGTCTTGCACGGGCATCGAACTGGAGGCACCAAGTCACGATCCCGCCTGGGCATCGTGTCGGCGGACGAAGGACAGCGACAGCATGCAAACGATCCGGCTGGTGCATTTCAGCGACCTGCATATCACCACCCCGCGACTGGGCTGGCGGCGGAGAGACTATCTCTCCAAGCGAGTCACCGGCTGGTTGAACCTGCGGCTCCTGGGGCGAGGCTACCGCTTCCGCCATGCGAATCGGGCGGCGGCCGCGATGATGCGGCAAGTGACCGACCGACCGCCCGACCACCTCATTTTCTCGGGAGATGCGACGGCCCTCGCCTTCGAGGCGGAGTTCGCCCAAGCTGCCCGGCTGTTGGGCGTCGGCAAACCCAATATGCCTCCCGGCCTGGCAGTCCCGGGCAACCACGACTACTACGTCGGACGACCCGTGCGGGACCGCTTGTTCGAGCGATACTTCGCCCCCTGGCAGGTGGGCCAGCGGATCGACTCGCACCATTACCCGTTCGCCCAGCGTGTGGGCCATGTCTGGCTGATCGGTGTCAACTCCAGCATTACCACCTTCTGGACCTGGGATGCCACTGGATTTGTCGGCCCGGCCCAACGGCAGCGGCTGCGTCAATTGCTCGACGCTCTCGAGCCGGGGCCACGCATCTTGGTGACCCACTACCCGCTGGCCCGCTCCCGTGGTCAGCGCGAGCGGCTATTCCACGGTCTGCGCGACTGGCGCGAGATGATCCGCATCGCTGCCGAGGGGGGCGTCAGTTTGTGGCTCCACGGGCATATCCACAAACCCTTCGTCTTGCATGCCGAACGCGTCGCACCCTTCCCGGTCATCTGCGTCGGTTCGGGGACGCAAACCCACGTCTGGACCTACAACGAGTACCTCATTACTGGCCATCGCCTGGCGATGACGCGCCGACGTTATTCCCTCTCCGAAGATGCGTTCCACGATCAAGACGTTTTGGAATTGGACCTCCGCTGATCGCCGTCGACAAATCGCGTCCCGTCCTCCCTCATGCCCTCCTTAACCGTCCGCCGAACCACCCGCTCCGCGATCGATCCCCAACTCGGCGGCGATGGGTTTCAGGGCGTCGATGACGAATTGGATGTGCTCGTTCAAATCCACGCCGAAGTCGGCGGCCCCGCGGATCATGTCCTCGCGGCTGACATTTCGGGCGAATTCCTTCCGCTTAAACTTTTTCAGCACGCTTGCCGCCGTCAGATCCATCACCCCCTGCGGTCGCATCAAAGCCACGGCCACGATGAAACCGGCCAGTTCGTCGCAGGCATACAAGGCCTTGTCCAACAAATTCCGGCGCGGGTAATCGGTGAGGTAGTCGGCGTGGGAGAGGATGGCATAGATCACATCTTCGGGGTAGCCTCGTTGCCGTAATATTTCGCTGCCCTTGAGCGGATGGTCGGGCGGATTCGGCCAGCGTTCGTAATCGAAATCGTGCATCAACCCGGCCAGCCCCCATCGCTCTTCGTCCTGCGAGAGTTTACGAGCGTAAGCCCGGAGCGCGGCTTCCACCGCTTTCATGTGATGGATGAGCGAAGGATTCGTGACGTACTCATGCAGCAAAGCCAGGGCGTCGGCACGCGTGGGAAGCACGAGCGGAGTCTCCGTCCGAGTTGTTCAGCCCTTCGGAGCCATCACGGTTTCGCCGCTTCTTGCTGGGCGATCGCTAACAGGGAGCGAGCCTGCTCGATCTGCGGCTTGGGGATCCAAGGGGCGGCTCCGAATCGTGTCAGGAAGTTGTTCCACCAGCCGGCGGCATTGTTCCAGGCCGCCCGCTTGTTCTCCGCCGACCGGCGATCGTGGGCCTGGCGCTCGGCCTGTTCATGCAGGGACAAGGCCATCTGATAGGTGAGGGCGGCGGCATAGGGTTCGGCGGCGGCTTGCTCGATCAACAGGAGCATCTTGCCCGCGGCTTTGTTCAGCGTGTCGACCCTGGCTCGTGCTCCAGCCAAATCATCTCCCGGCTGAGGCCGATCCCGCATGCGTGACAACGCGGCAGTTGCCGACTGCATCTCCTTCGCCCAAGCTGCGGCGTCCTGCTCCAAATCCTGCTGCGAGCCGACCCGCTGTTGCGTGTTCTGCACCGAGGTCAACGCCTCGTTCAAGAGTCGGCCGGCTTCGTCGAACTGCCCCCGGAGGATCAAGTCGCGGGGCTTTCTCGGCTCCAGCGCCAGTTCGAGGAAACGAGCACTGAACACCGCCGACAAGCGGTCCCGAAGTTCGCCGGCAATCTCGTTATTACGCAGCAGGCTGGGCATCTGCTGTGCCGGAATCAGGGCCATCCGGCAGCGTTCGTAGAGCCGGGCACCCGGGGCTTCGTTGCTGCGACCGCCCTCTGCGACGGGGACGTAGTCGAGCAAGGACCGGGCGGGGGTTCCCGCCGAGAGCCAGAATGCGATGTCTTCACCAGCCTGCCGCCAGCGGCCCTGGAGTGCCGAAGCCTCGACCGCCAGGCGGACGGGTGGGTCTCGCTCGAGGATCGTTTGCAACCATCGCATCCGCGCGGACAGGGCGAAGATCGGCGGGCTAAGCCCCACGCGGCTGGCCGGCACCACTTGACGGAAATCGACGCCTGGGTCCGCCGCTTCGACGAGAGGCTTCACCCACTCGGGGTTCGCCCGCGCTTGCTGGAGCGTCAACGGCCGGTCGCTGTTCGGCTCGACGAGCCATCGACCCGACCTCGGGTCCCACAGGCGAACCTGTCCGTCGAGTAGCACCCCCACCGCCCAGGGGCGAGGCGGTCGATCGCCTTTTGGCTCGGCGACCAAACCTGCATCAATGCCCGCTTGTTGCAGCACACTGAGTGCTACCGCTGCCCGTTCCCCCGTATTTCCGTAACCCAAACGCAGCACCAAGGCAGTCGGCAGCGGCTTGCTCGAGTGTTCGAGCAGCCACACCTGCCGCGATACCCAGCCCAGGGCACGCTCGGCTCGCTCCGCTGAGGCGACTTCCTTCCGGAAACGCAACGAGCGAACCGCCTCGTTCAAAAGCAGCGTCTCCTCCAGGTAATAAGCATCGGCGATGGGGAATTGGTCGCCCTGGACGAATTTCAAATCGTCCTCTCCCAAGCCGGTTTTGCGTGCCAAGAACTCGACCTCGCTCTCGCTCAACGCACTGGGGCGAGCGGAGTCGGGTCGGTTGAAAGCCGAGTTCAATTGCGCCAGTGCCGTCTTGCATTCTTCGAGGTGCGCCTCGCGTCGAAGCATGTCCCGAACGACAGCCACCTCGTCCTCGCGTTCGATTTCTCGGGAGGAGGTTCGGGGCGGGGCCGAGGCCGAGCAACCGCACAAGGTGGCGATCATCGCGGCCAGGGCAGCGGCGGCAATGACCCGAGACTTCCGGTTTCGAGCGGGCACGGGAGTTTGGTCGATCATCGACGGAAGTTCCCTCGTGGGGGTGTGCGAGCAGTGGTGGAACGCGGCCAAGTCAAGCCTCTTGATGGAAATCACTGTCCAAAGCACGCCGCAGCCGCAGGCATTGGCGAATCAATCCCGCGAGTTCGCCCAGGGGCCACATGTTCGGCCCATCGCTGGGAGCCTGATCCGGGTCGGGGTGGGTCTCGAGGAACAGGCCGTCGCAACCGGCCGCGACAGCCGCTCGGGCAAGAACCGGGATCATGCGGCGTTCGCCCCCCGTTCGATCTCCCAAGCCCGCTGGTTGCTGTACGCTGTGCGTCGCATCAAAGATCACCGGCCGGCCGCACTCCGCCATCCACACCAGCGAACGCATGTCGTTCACCAGCTGCCCGTAGCCGAAGGTCGTGCCACGCTCGGTGAGCAAGACTTGGCGGTTGCCGACCGCTTCCAGCTTGGCGACGGCATGTTTCATGTCCCATGGGGCCATGAATTGCCCTTTCTTCACGTTAACCGGTTTGCGGGACCGGCCAGCGGCTTGGAGCAAGTCCGTCTGCCGTGCCAAAAACGCCGGGATCTGCACCAGGTCCACGACCTCCGCCACCGCCGCGACTTGCGTGGACTCGTGGACATCGGTCGTGACGGGAAAGCCCCACTCGCGTCGAACCGTTTCCAGAATCCGCAGCCCCTCGTCCAGCCCCAATCCGCGGAACGAGTGCCCCGAGGTCCGGTTGGCCTTGTCGAACGATGCTTTGAACACCACACCGATGCCTTCCCTCGTGGCAATTCCGCGCAGTTGTTCGGCGATCCGCAGGGTCAGGTCGCGC
>JAOAAM010000121.1 GCA_026418875.1 Gemmataceae bacterium
AGGATGAAATGATCTTCGTGACGACTTACCAGAAGACACGCGACATGATGACCACCCGCACCTACGACATCTCCGATCTGGTGACGGCCAATGCCATGACCACGCATCCGGTGCTGGCTCTGCAACAAGAGCGGGAGGTCGTCCAATTCATCATCGATTCGATCAAGCGGAGTGTCGATCCGATGAGTTGGGAGGGAGAGGGTGGCCGCGGAACCATCACCTATCACCCGCTCACGAAGACGCTGATTGTCCGTCAAAGTGCCGAGGTACACATGCTGCTTCGAGGCAGCTTCGGCGGTCGATGATGGGTCGGGGATCGGGCCGAGATCATCCCCATCTGCTCAACGACCAGGTGAGGCATACAACGTCGGCATGAGTCGATACTTTCCCGAGCCGGACGATTACGGCCGGCATACGGTGTTCGGCAACGTGCCGATCATCACCTATGCCGGTCAGCAAATCCAGCTCTCCTTCGTGGACCTGCCCGCCGACAGCGTCGTCGATTGGCATGCCCACCCCCAGGAGCAGATGGGCATGGTCATTACGGGCCGTGCTCGCTTCCAAATTGATGACGAGGAGAAAATTCTCGGTCCCGGCGACATGTACCGGATTCCCGGTGGCGTTCGGCACCGGGTCACGCCCGTCGAGACACCTTGTCATGTCATCGACGTGTTCTCGCCGGTCCGCGAGGAGTACCGCTGACGCTGCCTAGGTCGCGTCGAAACAACCCACCCGGTCAATCATGTGTTTTCGCCGATGCGCGAGAAGTATTGCTGATTCTCGCGCACTTCGGCTTACTTGCCTTGCACGATCCGCACCCGGGCAGGACGGTCCGTCGCCTCGACCAACTTTAGCCGAATGCCCGAGGGGCGACGCAGCCAATCGACGGCCAAGGTTAGGGCATTTGTACCGGCGGCCACGTCGAGCTCAATGTCGTCGCCCGGCGGCACCGCGGCCGTCCCCCACCACAGGCTCACGCCCTCCGATCCATTCAATTTCAAGCGAATTCGTCCTGGCGTGGTGACTTCAAATTCGGCACGGAGGAAGCTAAACAGTTCACGAGAGCCTTCCAACCCGTGCCGGATCTCTAACTTCGGCAGCCCATCGGCGGGTAGGATCCCGGACACGGCGCTATACGCGGGGCTCCAGGCCAACTTGGAAGGTTCGCTTGCGGGTGCTTGAATACCGGTGCGCGAGACGGCTCGATAGGCATCCGGCGTCGCCTCCAAGACACGCCATCGCCGAACCACCGCCTCTGGGCCGACAGTGTAGTTACCGCCGACTTTGCCCAATTCGGACAAGAACCGCACCAGATCGACAAGTTCCCCGCGAGTCAATCCATCGGTTAGCCCCTCGGGCATGATCGACCCGGCAACCCGTTGTTCCTCGATCTCCGCACGAGGGACACGGACTTCCCGGTCTTCGGCATCGCGCAGGATCAATTCCGTGTCCGTCTCGCCTACTTTGACTCCGGTGAGACGTTGGCCGAACTGTGTCTCGATTTGCACCGAGTGATAATTTTCTTTGACTTGTTTGTTCGGCTCCAGCAGGGAGTCGAGGATGTAATCGACTGGGGCACTCGCACCCAAGCTGATAAGGTCTGGCCCCACCAGCCCACCGGCCCCGCCGATTGCGTGGCACTTCTGGCAAGCCAACTCTGCCCGGCGGTAGATCAACTCACCCCGGGCCGGATCACCCAGCAACCGCACGTCGGCGATCAATCGCTCTCTCTCCTCGGGAGAAGGCAACCGCCGAGCCGCATCGATGTTTCCGGCGGCTTTCAAGGCCAAGGCGAGGGATTGGGTGTCGGCGGAATTTGGGGGGGCGGACCGCAGGGCAACCTTGGCGGTGTCCGTCGGGAGTTTCTTGTCCTTGAGCGCCCGTGCCAAGGCATCGGCGGCACCCCGCTGTCGGACGAATGCCGCGACTAACTCGGCTGTCTCCCGATCGGGAGGGCCGGCCTCCAAGATCGAGACGGCACGCTGGGCAGCCCGATCGACGTTCTGGCGAATCAGGGAAGTCACCGCCTCCCGCCGCACTTGGATGGGCAGATCGCTCGCGGTTAATGCTTCTAATTTCGCGACGATCTCCGGGCCACGAAATTCCGCCAGCGCCAAGGTCGCCGCTTGCCGTACCGTCAACGACGAATCTTCTTTGGCTCGCTGGAACAATCGATCGATGCCGTCGGCCAGTCGCCACAGGCCCACCAGCCGTGCCGCCTCGGCGCGGGTCGTCTCCTCCGGGCTGGCGAGCCAGTTCCAAACGACATCGAGGGAGCCGGCGGGTTTCACTTTCCGTTGCTGCGTCGTTCGGGCCAACACACCCAGCACGCGGCCACGCACGGCAAGATCGGATTCGGCACGTTGCAAGACAAGGGCGAGCTCGTCGGGTCCCCCCACGGAGGCGAGAAGCTCCCAAAGTTCCGCCTCCCGTCCGCCCCGGGCTGCCTGTCCCGAACGCAAAAGATCGACGATCAGCGGCACCGCCCCTCGGGCATCCACCGCTCGCAAGGCGAAAACCAGGTGCGCGACCTGGTCAAAAGGAATCTGGCCCCGGCGCAGTTCGGGAATCCACTGCGTTTGCAACTCGCGCAACGTCAACCAAAGGGCGTAGTCCAACCACGGATCCACAGGGCGGTCCAGCACGTTGGCAGCCGTTGCGGCGGCTCGGGCTTGCGGCACGGTGGCCAACATCCGCACGGCCTCCAGCCGCACCCGAGGATGCTCATCGCGGACAGCTTCGGCCCCGAGTCTTAGCCTCGCCTCGACGTCCGGATGATCCACCAAGGAGCGCATCGCGGCGGCTCGAATTCCCGCCTCGGGACTTTTGGCCAAGCGTTCCGCCAGGGTCGGTGGCACGCCCAGGCTCTGTTGCACCCAAAGCAGTTCCAATAGCCAATGCCGATCCTCTGCCTTGCCCAAGTCGAGTTGTGCCACGATTTGCTCCAGCGACGGTTGAACGACCGCAGGGCCACGCTCGGCCAAGACCCTCCGGGCGAAATGTCGCGTCCACTGCTCTGGACTCTTGAGAAGTTGAAGAAGTTCGGTGGTCGGGGCATCCACCAGGCGGGGCCGAGGCAACACCGGCCGACCTTTCGCCGTCACACGCCAGATCCGGCCATGCGTCTTGTCGCGACGTGGATCGCGAAAATCGACCTCACCGTGCTGAATGATTGGGTTGTACCAATCCGCGATGTACAGAGCGCCGTCTGGTCCCATCTTGACATCGACGGGGCGAAAGGCGGGGTGGTTGCTGCGGATCACGTCGGGCATGGGTTGGGCCATGAATCCGGCACCGTCGTCCTTCAACTTAAAGCGGACGACACGGTGTCCACGGAAGTCGTTGGTGATGAGATCGCCCTGCCAGTCGTCGGGGAAGTGCCGACCCGAGATGATCTCCGCCCCGCAGTATTTCGGATGACCTGGGTTCAAGCCATGCAGGATCCGTTCGGAATGCGGGCCGATCGCCGTGGGATAGTAGCCCCCGGGCACGCACCAGTTGACACCCTCGCCCCCGGCCCCATCGGTGACGAACGATTGCCCGTAACGATCGAAGACATGCCCCCAAGAATTGATCCAGCCCCGGGCAAAAATCTCCAGGCGGTGCGACGCCGGTCGGAATGACCAGATCCCGCCTGCATTGAGTCGCCTCGGCCCGTAAGGTGTCTCGATGTGGCTGTGGATGTAAATCGATTGGTTCATGTAAAGCCGGCCGTCGGGTCCCCAGCGGAAGCTGTGCAAGATGTGGTGCGTGTCTTCCGTGCCGAAACCCGAGAGCAGCACGCGAACTTTCCCCGCTTTGCCCGCCGCTGTTTCCTCAACGTGCAGTAACTCGGTGCTGTTGGCGACGTAGGCCCCACCGTCTCCCGGTTCGACGCCAGTAGGGATCAGAAGACCTTGCAGAAACACGGTCGTCCGGTCGGCTCGACCATCGCCGTCGGTGTCCTCCAAGACAAGGATCTTGTCGTTGGCCTGTTCTCCCGGGCGGATGTGCGGATAGGTCTCACTCGACGCGATCCACAGCCGACCCCGCGCGTCGAAGCTCATTTGGATCGGCTTGGCCAGCATCGGGGCGGCAGCGAACAAGTTGACCTCGAACCCTTCCGCCACCTGGAAGGTCCGCCGTTCGAGTTCGGGGTCCGGGTCCGGCACCCGGGCGTCGCGCTGGGCGAGCAATGGTCCAGCGATCAGCCAACCCGCAACGCAACAAAAGAATGGACGCATCCGCCATCACTCCCGCTTGGGAAAACCAATGCAGTAAAGGTGCGTGTAGGTTCGAAGGTAGATCGCATCGCCAACAACCGCCGGGGACGCACGACACCCGGCATCTAATGGATTGGTTGCCAGGAGTTGGAATTGTCGGGACGCGGCGTAGACGAACGTTCGACCATCCTCATCCGGGCTGTAGATTCGGCCGTCGGCAAAAACGGGCGAGGCCGAGGTGGCCTTCCCCAACCGCTCCTGCCAGATCATTTTGCCGCTGCGGGCGTCCAAGCACGTCGCGACGCCTTGATCGCTGACGACATACAGCGAATCGCCGATGAGCAGAGGCGACGGACGAGACGGTGCCCCCCGTGGCGTCTTCCACACGATGCCGCTCTCGGTCAGGTCGCCTTTCAGTCCTTCGCGAACGGCGAGCAGGTTTAAGGTGTGGCCGCTGTTCAAGAAAATCAGCCCATGACCACGGATCGGCCGCATGGCCTCGTTCATCCCACCGTGATAGACCCGCCAGATTTCCTCCCCCGTGAACGGGTCGTAGGCGATGGTGGCCGCCGCCGACGGACTGACAAGTTGCGGTTGACCGTTGATCTCGAAGACCGAAGGCGTTGAGAACGCCTTCTTCAGGTCGCCGTCATCCGTGCCGTATTCAATGTTCCGATCCCGTTTCCAGACTGTTTTGCCCGTGAGCTTATCCAAAGCGACGACGTATTGTTGGTCGTACCCATCGAACGTGAGGAACAACAGGTTTTGGTAAATGACCGGGGACGAAGCTGGGCCGCGCCAGTGGTTGCACGGCAGATCCGTGCGCTTCCAGATCACCTCGGCCGTGCGCGTGTCCAGGCAAGCCGTGCCGAACGACCCGAAATGAACGTAGACTCGGCCTTCCTCGATGGCCGGAGTGGGGGAGGCATACGAATTGTATCGACTGATGTCATCGGGCTTCTCCGCCGTGAACAGTTTCAAGTCATGCAGAATCCGCCCCGTGTGTCGATCGACGGCGATCGCGTAAAAGTCGTAGCCCTTCTCGTGTGCTGTCGTGAGCCAAACCTGATCGCCCCAGATGACAGGCGACGACCAACCCTTGTCGTGGATGGCGGTTTTCCAGCGAATGTTTTCCGTCTCACTCCAGCGGAGCGGCAGGCCTTTCGCCTCGGCGATGCCATTCCCTCGAGGTCCGCGAAATTCGGGCCAATTCTCGTCTGCCGCCGCTGTGATCCAGGACAACCCGAACCAAATCCCGAATACGACCCAGCCCTGTCGTCCACACTGATTCAAGCTCATTCCCCTGCCTCGCTCACGCTGCCGAATGGTTCGATCAAGATCGCTCGGGTACTCGCACTGCTTCAGTCCTTCAAC
>JAOAAM010000129.1 GCA_026418875.1 Gemmataceae bacterium
GAACTTGGGGCGGATCCATATGGATCAACCCGAAGAGGATCGACGTGATGATGACCCCAACGATGACACCATACCGCGCTGTCAACCCGCGCCCCAGCAAGCCGCGGAAGAACAACTCTTCCCCCACCGCCGGCAGCACCGCTCCCACGAACAACACGAGAGGCCAGGCCATCTGGCTCAGCGCGGCGTAGGACTCTTGCGCCCCGGTCAAGCGTGGCAAAAACCGCTGCGCAAACGTGCCCAACTCCGACGCCAACAGCATCCCCGGCAGGACGAGTAAGAGCGTGACCAAAACATGGGCTGGATGGGGCGACCAGAATGCCATCGTGCGTCGCCACGCCGATCCTTCGCGGAGGGCGATCAACACGACGGCCATCAAGAGCGTGGTGAAGACGGAGATCGCGGTGATCGCCAGCACACTGAGAGGGTCGTTGAAGGCGTTCGCAGCCTCAGTT
The DNA here is from genome assembly GCA_026418875.1 of Gemmataceae bacterium. Lineage (GTDB taxonomy): Bacteria > Planctomycetota > Planctomycetia > Gemmatales > Gemmataceae > CAKZUU01. The sequence continues at coordinate 456 of JAOAAM010000129.1, forward strand.
GCTCCCGAATCGCCGGCCATGCGGGATTTCTCTGCCCACGCAGTACCGTTCGGCTGCACTTTGCCGGTGCCCGACTTGTCGCCAAACACTTTCTTGACGACCAGCAGGCCGACGGCGACGCCGCCCCCGAGGAACATGTGCCCGAACATCAGCAAGATGGAAAAAGCGATCGCCAACCCCAGCCCCGGACCCGGGGGTCGGTCCGGTGATTTCGCCGCTGGGGGGACTTCATTTGCCCGTGGAGTCTCTCCCGCAGCCGGGAATGCTGCAGCCGGGGTCACCAACGGTGGGAGATTGCCTGGATCAGGATCGGGCCGATCGGCAGACATGATCGCCACTCCGCCAAGATTCTTGACTCACGCCCCCAGCCGAGCGCCTGGTGTCAGCGGGAGCGGATTGGGAACGAGCACCGTGGACTGACCAGTCCTGATTTTATGGTTAGTGTCGGATCCACCCGTCGCCGCCGATTTTCTCACAATTTTCGCAAAGATCGGCAGCTCGTCCGTGGCAGGCTCGCCATGCACCACAGCGTTCGAAATTTGGCGGGAGCCGGAGCGAGAGCGGGAGCGGCCGACGCGGCGCGGTCCACGATTACTCGTAAGCAATGGCCTCGGCGATGCGGATGCGGACCGCGTGCACGGCGGGGAACAGCCCAGCCAAGGTGGCGATCCCAATGGACAGCCCGGCCAGAATCATCGTCTCGCGCCAAGGCACCGCCACAGGGAAGACGAAGCCGGATTCCTCGAAGATGACCACGCGGAGCAAGTACCACTCCAGCGGGATCCCCGCCGCGATGCCGATGGCCGTCCCGAAGACGCCCATCAGCATCGCCTCCCACAGCACGGTGAGCAAGACCTGCGACTGGGTGGCCCCGACGGCCCGAAGCAGCCCCAATTCGCGCCTCCTCTGCAACACAGAGATGAGCAAGGCCATCACCACGCCCAAGGCCGCCACCACGCCAATCGCCAACTGCTGCATGTAAGACAGAAGGTACAGCCGACGGATGAAGCTGGTCACCATCGCGTCGAAGTCCTGCCGGGAGACCACGACGAGAGCATTCCGGTCGGCAACTTGCCGGACTTGATCCCATGCTTCGGGGCCGCTGCCGGGTTTCAAGAACACGTGGACGGTGTCGATGAGCGGATCTTGGAAGGCTTGGGCGTAAAATCGCCGGTCCAGCAGGATGGTTCCGCGTGCCCATGAATACTCCTGGATGACGCCGACGATGCGAAGAGGGATAGGACCATTCGGGCCGCGCAACTCGATCGTGTCTCCGGGGCCGACATGGTTGAGGGCAGCAAAATTCTCCGACACTAGGCAGGTGTTCGGTTGTTCCAGTTCGAGGAAAAGCGGCAGACCCGGCAGACGTCCGGCGTGCCGGTTACTGTCGTGATAAATTCGTGCATCCAAGGCCGTGAGGAAAGCGAGACGGCCGTTGTATTCGGGCTGACCGTAGCGGATCGCCATTGTCTGCTCGACTGCGGGAAGTTGTCGCAATTCGTCGATGATGTCGGGCTGCATCGGCAAGACGCTCGACGTGGATTGCGGATCGCCGCAGATCACGAACAGGTCGGCGGAGACCGCCCGGTCGAGCCAATCCAGGATCGGACGTTTGTTGCTCTCTCCGACGCCGGCGGTCTGGAACATCAGGGCGACGCCGGCGGCCAGCGCCCCCACCACGACGCCGGTCCGGCCCGGGGCACGAGACAGGTTGTCGGCCGCGAGGCGTGCTTCGATGCCGAGGATTCGGCGAAACGTGGGTTGGAGCAGCCGGGACAAAAAGTCGACTAGAAACGGAATGGCAAGCAGCAACCCCAGGAGCAAGAGCACCAGGCCGCCGTATCCACCCCAGCGCTTGGGCAGGGAATCACGGAAAAGGACGAGACTGAAGCCGACGACCATGAACCCCAGGCTGGCGACCCATTGCAGCGTGCGGAAGACTCGGCCGGCGCGACGGGGAGATCGGCGGACGGCATCGGCCGGTTCGTCGTTGGCCGCTTGCAGGGCGGGAACCAGAGCGGCAAGCAGGGCCGTCAGAAGCCCGGCGGCCATCGCCCCCAGGATTAAATCCGGCGTCACCGTCATCGGTTGCTTCCCGGTCAGGAATACCTGCTCCATCTCCAGGCTGACCAGGTGAAACGTCGCGCGAGCCATCCCCCAGCCGAGAGGAATACCCAAGATCGACCCGAACCAGCCCAAAACCACTGCCTCGGCGGCAAACAACCCGGCGATTTGCGGTCGAGTCGCCCCCAATGACCGTAGGACGCCAATGTCATGCCGCCGTTCGGCCACGCTCACCGCCAAGGCGTTGTAAACCAGGAACAGGCCGACCACCATCGCTCCGACTCCCGTCAGCGAGAAGCCGATGCGAATCGGCCCGACGATGTCCTCCGTCGCCCGCAGGGCACTTTCCGGCGTGTGGATCGCCCCGTGGTGCCCGACGACTCCAGCCACCCGCTCACGCACGGCCTCGGCGTCCGCGCCAGGTTCTAAGTACAAGTCGATCCGCTCGCACAGCCCCGGTTGGCTCAGCATCGACGCAGCTTGGCGAACGTCCATCACCAGTAAGAACCCGCCCAATTTGGCCGCCTGGCCGTGCAACGTCACGACCCCCGCGGGTAGGACCGTGTGCAGGCGTCCGCCGGCACGAACGGAAACGGGCTGATTGGGTCGGCCATCGGGGGACAACGCTCGCGCCAACTCCTGCCCGACCACCACGCCGCGACCCGAAAGCCACGCCGAAGGATTGGTGACAGCAAGCTCGGCTTCAAATGGGTTCCGCTCGCTCACCGCCCCTTGTCCGGTCCGAGTGTCCAGCCCGATCAAGATGGCCGTGCGATTGCCGATCTCCGGCAGCACCACACGCTCGATGAGGAATGGCTGCGCGTCGGCAACACCGGGCACACGACGGAGCGAGTCCGCCAGATCCAACCGCACTTTGCGGTTGTTGGTGATCATCCAATCCGGACGAATGCTGCCCGGCGTCACGGACTCCCGCGCTGCCGCATCCAGACACCGATTCAACAGCTGCGTAGAGACCAGCATGGCCACGCCGATCCCAATGCTCGACGCCACGAGCAAAGCGCGATCCCAGCGTTGCCGCAAGTAACGCCGACTGACCGTAACCAGAAGCGAAACGAGTGGGGGGGACATGTTGGGTCGTGCTTGTGTGGGAGTCCTGCCC
>JAOAAM010000131.1 GCA_026418875.1 Gemmataceae bacterium
GGGTAAGGGTGGAGTCCTTCGCGGCTATCCATCTCGCCGCTAGCGGTCCACATCCAAGCCCATGACGAGAATGGCAACCAGGATATGCTTGGCCACCACCAGGCTGAGGATGGCCGGGATCGGGCCCATGGTGCAAAACCACGCCGTCAAAAAGACGGTGATCGAAGTCCAGGAAATGAGCCGGAGATTGCGGCGGATCCGGCCGTTGGGCCGATCCATCATGCCGGTTCGCGGAGGCCGAGGGGGAGGAGCTAAATCCATCATCCCTTTCACACTCCCGACAGTCTTGCCCGAGGAACTGGTCCTAGATCCGACGGCGACGTCATCACAGCACTGCGACGTCATTACAGCACTGCGACGTCATTACAGTATAGCCGAGCGACCTCCTTATTTCTTTTGCTTTTCTGGGCGGTACGACTTCATCCACCGTCGCTGTCCCTTCTCTGCGCGAAAGATGGAAACCGGCCGTCTCGCCTCGCCGTCCTTCTCGAACCAGAAGGCCCCCGAGGGTAGATCGATCTCCAATTTCTCCAACTCACGCTGCAACGAGTCACGCCGGAGCGAGCGTGCCTTTTTGCCAGCCGAGAGCAAGATGCGGAATGCCTCGGCGGTGAGCAAGCTGGCCGGGCTGAGTTCCTGCTGGCACCGTTGACGAAAATCGGTTGCCAGGCGTTGAAAAGCGTCGGAGGCCTGGTCCCCGGGGAACGCCGTGGCAAAAAAGATCGGTTCCTCCGGCGGCTGACGCCAGACTCGCTCCTCATCTTCCCCGGCATACAAGACTTTGACTTTGCCACCCCGCGCCAGCGGCAAGAAGTTGTCCAAGCTGTCACGCTGGCTCACGAACACCAAGGCCGCCGACGATCCATCGGGCCACGACGCCACAATGGCTCGCATCTCCTCTGGCGACTGGACGAGATGTTCCGCGATGATCTGCCGATCTGGGTGCCGGAACTCTTGCACGAACGCTCGGTGGATGTCCAACGCCGTCGGCAGACGGGTGTCCACCACGATCACGACCTGCGCGAGTTTCTCGTCCTCAGCGGCGAACCGGGCCAGATACCGGCCCCGCTCGATCGGGCTGATGCCCACGCCCCACATCGTCGAACTTGGCGAACGATTCAACACGCCCGCCATGGTGATGCCGCACGGGGCGTTGTCCCGAGCGGCGAGGGCTTGTCGGATGCGCTCGGCTTCGGGGGAATCGATCCCGCCGACCACGGCGGCGACTTGGTTGACGGCGAGCAGCCGGGTTGTCTGGAACGCGAACGGATCCAACTGCGACGCCGTGTCCGCATGCACCACGGACACCGAACGCCCGTTGATGCTCTTCGGTTCATCCTGATTCCAGGAATCCACCGTGATCGCGGCCGCCGTCATGAGGGCTTGGCCCAACTCGGCGTCTCGACCTGTGCGCGGAAGGAGATGGCCGACCAGCAAAGTCTCTTCCGTGCCGAAGCCATTGCATCCGACTCCCGCAACGGCCGCCACACAGGCGAAAATCAGAAGACTGAGCCATCGCCGGAGCCGACCGTCTCGAAGGATGACGTCGCGCATGCGGCTATCCTATGCCGCGGTGGGCACCCGGTCATGCCGGGGTCGAGCATCAATGTCGGAAGAGGAACTCCCGAGTGTTGAGGATCGCCCAGAGCACGTCCTCCCAGGCTTTGCGTTTATCCTCGGCCTTGTCGACGTGGGCCAACGCAGTTTGCGCCTCCTGAGACGTGGCCGGTCGGCACAGGGCGGCGAGGTATAGCTCATCCAGCACCTCGGCGGGCGGCTTGGTCCCCCCGAGAAGCTGCCCCAAGCGATTCTGCGGGTTGCGGATTTTCTCGTTGATGGTTGGCCCATTGATGAGCTGCAAGGCTTGCCCGAGGTTGCTGTCGCTTTCGCGTTCGCATTCGCAAGCCAACTCGCGTGCGGGCTGGCCGAACGCCTTGAGGAATGGGTGGTTCACCTCGCCATCGGGCAGTTGGATCGCCCGGGTTCCGGGCGGCAATCCCGGGAACTTCTCCGGCACGCCGGTCACATCGCACAAGGCATCGAGCAGTTGCTCGGCCGTGAGCAACTTCGTCACGGCACGGGAAAAGTAGCGCTGATCGTCCTTGTTCGTGGGCGTCGGTTGGGCGCTGAGTTGATAGGTACGGGAGGTCAAGATTTGGCGGAGCAGCTTCTTCACGTCGAAACCCGAGGCGACGAAGTCGCGGGCCAAAGAGTCGAGCAGCTCGTCATTGGCCGAGGGATTCGACTCGCGGAAGTCGTCAACCGGATCGACAATGCCTCGCCCCATGACGTGGAACCAAATGCGATTGACGACGGACTTGGCGAAGAACGGATTGTCGGGTCGGGTCAGCCAGGCGGCCAGGAC
>JAOAAM010000135.1 GCA_026418875.1 Gemmataceae bacterium
AGATGTGTATAAGAGACAGGGTGGTGGCCGAGCCGGCCGCTGGCGATCTGGTGGTCTATCGCGACGGTCTGGACCGGGTGACGCATTCTGGATTGGTCCGAATGGTATCCGGCAAACTCATCCTGATCGAGAGCAAGTGGGGCCATCTCGGCGTGTACCTCCACCCGGTCGAGGTGCAGCCCTATGGCAACGATTGGTCGTTCATGCGATCCAATCGCCCCCATCACCTGATCCGCCTGTCTCCGCCCGACATGGATGGGATGCACATCACGCCGTGAGCAAGGTCGGCGACGAGCTTTGGCCGAAAGACGATGGACTGTTGCGGCCTTCCATCATGCAAAATTCTCAATCCCCCCGTGGCCGAAAGCGAAGGCCGCGGGGTTGATCGCCTCGGCGAGCATCTCCAACGACTCGACCAACCGCGGACCGGGACGATTGAAGTAGGCGTTGCCGTCAGCGATCCAGACGCGGCCATGCCGAACGGCCCGCAGGCGTGACCATTCGGGGTGTGCCGTCAGGGCCGACATTTCCTGCCGTGTCCGTTGCAAATCGAAGCCGCAGGGCATCACCACGATGACGTCGGGATCGGCTCGGCAGAGCTCCTCGAATCGCAGGGGAGGCGAATGCCGGCCCGGCTCGCCAAACACGTTTTCACCGCCCGCCAGCGCGACTAACTCGGGCATCCAATTCCCGCAAGCCATCAACGGTTCAATCCACTCAATGCAGGCCACCCTGGGGCGACGCCCCCAAGAGTTCGCACGCTCGGCCACAGCAGCCATCCGTGTCCGCCACTCGTCAAGGCAGCGCTCGGCCCGCTCTTCCACCCCGGCAGCCGCCGCGATTCGCCTCACATCCGTCCACACGTCCTCCAGTCGGTCGGGTTGCAGGGCTACCACCCGCGGTTGATGCGGGAACAACCGGCACATCGCCTGCTCCACGTCGCGCAAGCTGACCGCACACACGTCGCATTGCGATTGGGTCACGATCAAGTCGGGTTGCAACTCCCGCAAACGATCTTCAAACACACGATAGACCGACGCCGAGTCTTGCAACGTCTGCCGCACCAGTCGATCGATCTCGCGGCTGGAACCCGTCACATCGAACTTCGGCTCGGTGCAGACGGGGAGGCAACGGACCCACTCAGGATAGTCGCATTCGTGCGACCGCCCGACCAGAAAATCCCCCAGCCCCAGCGAGCAGATGATCTCGGTGGCACTGGAAATCAGCGACACGATGCGCATCACAGCCACCTCCCCAGTCGCGCCGTATCATCCAACGGAGCGTTTGCGTCGGCTCATGCCATGCCCCACAGTCGCCGCAGCGCCCACTCACTGGCGAATACCAATGTGAGGAGGATCAACCACAAGGGCAAGAATGCAGTCAGTCGAGGCTGGCGCCAGTCGGGATAGCGTTCCGGCCTGGCCAAGTCGTTCGTGGGCGCGGCTTCCCGCAGTCGTTGGAGAAAATCGGGCAGCTCGTCAACTCGATGCACGACGCTGGGCCCGCCGGCCTCGGCGGACAGCTTCGCGAGGAAATCGGGGTCGGCCGCCGTTTGCAACAATTCTCGATCGTCCTCGTAGACGACGAATCGCGCTTCCGCTTGTCCCTCGACCAACTGGCCGTCGGCATCGGTGGCCCGACCCGTTACCTGCACTCGATACTCACCCGGTTGAAGGGTCTGCCAGAATTCGCCACGCTCCGCGTCCCCTTCACGTCGAATGGGAACCACTTGCTCGCTGTCTCCCGGACCCACCACTTTGGCCTTGAACTCCCCCCCTTGCAGTGGCAACCCGGACTTTCCACGGATTCCCACCGAGAAACCTTGCCGCTGTCCGGTGGGGAGGCGACGAAAATCGAGCTTGGTCCAGACGTAGCCCTCGGTGTTTTCCTGGTGGGCCAACCATAATACCGTCTGTTTCCAGAAACGCTGGTGAATCTGGACGCCCTCGGTCGATTCCGGCAGACCGAATAGTCGCCAAAGATAGGTCGTATCGCCGGCGAAAGCGAGGACTCGGCCACGACCCGCACTATGCGCGGCCATCAGCGGCAGGTCGGCTCGCTGGGGTTGAGCCGTGGCCAACAGCGTTGCCGTCGGTTTGATCGCCCCCAAGCGATTCATCCCCAACATGTTGACCCCTCGATTGGCCGTGTCGTGCAGCCGCTCCCACGTTTTTTTCCCGCCGTCGAGCCGCAGCAAGAAGTGGTTCTCGCCGTCCGGCGTCGGATACAGGCCGATGGAGACGCCGTCGCGCCGGCTGTCCACATGCCCGCTGACCTTATCGACCTCGACGGGGAGCAACGAGGCAATGGGCGTCCCCGACCAGGCTCCCACGCTCTGGGTCTCCGGGCTGCCGCCGAAACTGTCGAATCCGCCCATCATCATCAACCCCATGCCGTTTTCCACCACTTGCTGCCGGATCGCCTCCAGCACCTCGGGGTTGCCTCCGGACAACCGCCGAGGGGAGACGTTACGCAGGATCATCACGTCGTAAGCCTGCCGCTGGAAATTCAGCGGCTCGCCCTCGACGGTCCGCGGCGTGTCCGTCTGCCGAGTCAGTTCGAACAACCGGATCCGCGGATCCGCAGCCAAGGCCCGCCGCAGGAATTTCGTCTCCTCGTCCAACGGGGCCACCAAAAGGACGCTCACCCCCTCCTTGGAGACGGTGGCGAAAGTAACCACATTGTTGTTCGCCGTGGACGATTCCCCGGGTAGCGGCGGAATTTCCAAGGAAACTCGGTACTCTCCCGGTTTCTCCGGAGCGGTAATTTCGATGGTCAATTCATTTCCGGTCGACTGGGTCAGGCGGGGCTTGGGCAACGCCGAGATTCCGTTGATCGCCACATTCTCCTGCGTGACCAATTCGCCGTTGAGGCGAAGCCGCGGTTCGATCTCCGCGTTCTCGAAACCGACGGCATCGATGACGGCGCGGAAGACCATACGGCCCTTGATGTACGCTGGGTTCGGCTCGACGCTCAACTCCGTGATGGCAATGTCGCGACTGCGATCCAACTCCACCGGCTGACCGACGACAAAGCCATGGATTGGACAACGAGCCGCGCGAAAGCGGCGAGCTTCCAGGGCGGCATTGAAGCGTCGGCCATTGTCCGCGCCGTCCCCCAGGATCAACAGACCCCGGAGATTCGGCTGCTGGCCAAACCTCTCCCAGAGTTGCGTCAGCATCCCGCCGTAGTCGCTCGACGGTCCGCTGGGCGTCAAATTCTCCAAACCATCGACCACTCGGTGTGCGAATCCCACCGTCACCACGCTGATTTGCCGCTCATCCTGGAGCCGCTGAATGATGTTTTCGCACCGCTGGAGCGTGGATTGCACGGCTTGCCAACGAGTCTGATTGTTGAACTCGTCTTTGATCGTCATGCTGCGGGAGTAATCGACGGCCAGCAACAGAACCGAGGGCACACCGTCGTCGTTGCGGACGAGCAAAGCCGGTCGGACGATGGTGATCATGATCAGGGCCAAGGCGAGGAAGCGCAGGGCCAAAAGGACGACCAACCGACCCGGAGTCTTGCCCGGTGATGACGAACGCAGATACGAATCAACGGTCAGGAAGGCGATCAGGGCGGCAGCAGACCAGGGCAACGGCCGGTCGGCCAGGAACGCCCCGAGAGCGCCCAAGGCGAATGTTACGGCGTTGCGGCGTCGCCCGGCCGGGCCGCTCAGATACGCCACCAATGCGAAAACGCCCGCGACAACCACTCGGCCCGCCAGCATCGGGAGCGACACCCCGACGGATTTCGCGAGAAGTTCCGCGGGGGAGGTGGACCAAGGCCAAGGTGGATCAATGATGAATTCCATGCCAAGTGTCGCGAGTTCGATCCAGCGATCCGGGTCGATTCATCGAGTCCATCCATCCGACTTCAACTGTTGCCTGCGGCCGGCTCTTCCGCCCGGTAAAAGCGATTGGAGACGATGCTCTCGCCCACCAGGACGACGCACATGGCCACCATCAGCCACGGGAACCAATCGACGTTCCCGCCCAATTTTGCGTCGAGAGCGTCCCGCACGGCGGATTCCTCGCCGGTGGAAACCACGCTGTCCTTGCCCAGCAAATCCTCGATCTGCTCGACAGGAATCGCGGTCAGATCGAACTCGGCGGCGGGGATGTTCAAGCTGAATGCCGTCCGCCAGGCTCCTCGGGCTGCGGACACTCGCGCATTCCCCACGAATTGAGTGGTCGCGATCGTCAGTTCCGGCTCATTCTCACCCAGGACCAGGCGGGTCTGGCTGCCGGTAATCCCCGGGGCGTCCAACGTGTATTCGGGGAATCGCGCGTCGGGGGTCAGTCTCAACGAGACAGGCAGCCCGCTGAAAAAGTTCCAGGCGGCCCCCTCGCTATCGCCGGTCAAGTAGGCGAGCAATTCGTTCGCCAACACGACATAGAAGCCGTCATTCACGGCGGTGCTCGCATAATCGTTCCACTGTTCGTCGATCCCCACTTCGGGGCGAAAATCGACCGGCGTGGTCAGCAGCACCACCCGCCCGCTGCCACTCGGTCGATCCGCGATGCGCTCGAGCAAAGCGGGGTGGCGTTCGGGGCCAGCATAGGCGACGATGACGTTTTCCGCCGCCCTGGGGGCGACTTGCCAGTAACGTCGGGCACTGCGTGGATAGCGTAAAAACCCGATGTCCTCCCGCTCGCGCCAGGTGGCAAATTTCGCCAGCAGAGGGTGTCGCCGATTGAGCGGCTCCCATCGCGCCGGGTCCGCATCGGGGCGAGTCACCACTTGCACCAGCTTGCCGGGAAGCAGGGCCGACGCGACGGAGTTTTGGTACTCCTCGACCTGCGTCTCCGAGCGCCCTGGGGCAACCAACAGATGCCCGCCTTGTTGGACGTAGTCCATCAGCTTCGGCCAGATCTCCGCTGGTCGAGAGACACTGAGGAGGACGACCGCGGCGAACGGTTTCAATTCGTCGGCCGTCGTCACCTCCGACGGTTGCCGAAGTTGCGGTTCGTATCGGCCGTGAACCTCCAATGCCAAGCTCCATGCCCGCGCCCAGCGGGGTTGATCCGAAAGGACGAGGACACGGCGTGGGGCACGAACCTCGAAGGTGGCGAAACGGCGATCACTGGGCGGCAGTGCATCCGTCGTCGCCAACCAAACCTCAACCTGATGGAATCCGCTGGGGAACGATCGGCCGAGGAACTCGATCACCGTGGACTCACCTGCCCGGAGAATCACCGGCCGGCGCTCGATTCGAGAGTCGCCCACGACCTTGCAAAAAACCTCCGTTTCGGCGTCCTGACCCGAGGCCCGAACCGTGACGCGAATTCGGACTTCCTGCCCCTCAAGGATCGGCGTGGGTGATGACTCGATCTCGGTGATGGCCAGGTCGGTCGGCGATCGGACACCGACATCGAAGTACACCGCCGACACCGCCTTTTCACCGTCACGATCGCGCTGGGCCTTCAGGTCGGTGATGCGATCGTTCTGCCAGGAGTTCGGGGTGCGATCGGAGAAGATGAACAGGCGGCGTGTGGCCGTCGCCGGGGACGTGGCGTCGGTCTCCAATTCCGCAAACAGGCGGAACGCCGTGGCCAAAGCAGTGGTCACCGGCACCGACCCTGGCTGAGCGGGCAACTCGGCAAGGCGATCCCGCGCTTCCCGAACCGACCCCCAAGAAGCGGCCGCCGTTGCCGTGTCCACAAGGGCCACGCGGCTGTCGGGCGAGATTCGGTCCAAGACGGATCGCGCCCGCTCTCTGGCTTCGTCCAAGCGGGAGCGGCCGCCGGTCACGTACTCCATGCTGGGGCTGGTGTCGACGACGAGGACGATCGCCCCACCGCTTTCGCCCCCCCTCAGGCTCGCCAGGGCAAGGCAAAGCAACGCCAGCAGGAGCATGCGGAGAAGGAGCAACAGCAAGTGCCGAAGGCGCAGCTTGCGTTGGCTGGTGCGTGCCCGCTGTTGCAAAAAGCGAAATGCCGGAAAGCGCATCGGCTTGGGCTTCTGCCGCAGTAGCAAGTGCAGCACGACCGGCACGCCGAGCAGCGCCAACCCACCCAGCAATGGGAGATGGAACAGCGGCACGGCAAGCGCCCCTCCTCAGACCAGCCCGCCGATCCCCGAGCGGGGTGACGCTACCGGACTTTTTCCTGGCTAAGGTCCGCGGCCAATGCGAGGACTTCGCGAGTGTAGGGTTCGCTGCCGAATTTTTCCTCCTTCTTTCGTTGCGGCAGGTCGCCCTCGTTGCCGTCCTCGTCGTCCTCCGTGCCCACCTCCTTCTTCTGCTGCCGCAAGGACTCCTCGGTGAACTCCAGCGATTTGCGCTCGGCGATTTCCAGCCGCTTCACGATCTTCCGAGCATATTTCTGGAATTCCGGGTCGCTTTGCCGCCGGGCTTCGGATTGGCTCCGCAACCGAGCAATCATCTCATCGGTCACCAGATCGACCGGCACATAATTCGCCGGCGGGATGTGGTCGAACGGCATGGCGAAGTCCATGCGTGCCTCGGCAAACTGATCGCGGTCGGTGAGGGACGGCAGAACGACGTCGGATCGCACTCCACGGAGCTGCGTGCTGTCGCCGTTCACCCGGTAAAACATCTGCAAGGTGATTTTCAACGCTCCGGCGTTGGTGTCGCTGGAGAAAAGTTGCGGCATTTGTTCGGCCAGTTCGAGAATCTGCTGCACGGTGCCCTTGCCATGCGTGCTGCTATCGCCCACGACGATGCCCCGGCGATAATCCTGAATCACGCCGGCGACGATCTCGCTGGCGCTGGCGCTGAGCTTGTTCACCACGACCACCAGCGGCCCATCCCATGCGGTGCCCAGGCTTGTGTCCCGGTGGACGCGGACATTTCCTTGAAAGTCCTTGACCTGCACGACAGGGCCTGAGTCGATGAACAAGCCGCAGATATTCACGGCCTCGTTCAGCAACCCGCCTCCGTTGTTCCGCAAATCGAGCACAACGGCATCGACATTCTGCCTCCGGAAATCACCGAGGATCCGCCGGCAGTCGATGGTCGCTCCGCGACGCTCCCCCCCTTCGCGCGGGTCGCTGGCATAAAACGAGGGCAACGTCAACACGCCAATCTTCGCCTTCTTGCCGTTCGCCTCCGTCTCGATGACTTCGCCCTTGGCTTTTCGATCCTCCAACTCGATCCGTGCCCGGGTGAGGACGACCGTGAAGCGTTCCTTGGTGCTGCCCGATTCCACCTCCAGCCGGACCTTGGTGCCGGCCTTGCCGCGAACCAATCGGACCACTTGGGAGATCCGCAACCCTTCAATGTCCACCATCTCGCCGGTTTCGCCTTCGCCCACGGCAAGCAGCTTGTCACCAACCTTCAAGCGACCGTCCTTCGCGATGACGCCGCCCGGCACGATCTCGCGGATGATGGTGACGCCGTCGTCCTGTCCCAACAACGCCCCGACTCCTTCGAGTGACGACCGAATGTCGATGTTGAATTGATCGAGCGATCGAGGCGACATGTAGCTGGTGTGCGGGTCGTAGCTGCTGGTCAGGGAATCGATGTAGCGCTCGATCAACTCCTCTTTGTCCACTTGCAGCATGTAACGGAGCAGGTTGCGGTATCGCTTTTTCACTCGCTCCCGGGCTTCATCGTCTTTCACACCATTCACGCGGAGGACTTCCAATTCATACTTGACCTGGACGCGCCACCGTTCCCGAGCTTCCTCATCGGAACTGGCGTAGCGGATTGTCTTGGGATCGAGTTCCAAGGTCTCGGGTTTGTTGAAGTCGTGGGGAGCGACGGCGAGTTCGTTGACCCACTTCACCCGTTCCTCCAGCCGTTCACGGAAGCGGCGGAACATGGCATAGGCTGCGTCGAACTTCCCTTGCCGGATGAGCGTGGCGTGCTCCGGCTCGTACTTGGCGAATTCGTCGATGTCGGATTGGAGGTAGAAGCGCTTGCCGGGGTCCCAACTCTCGAGGAACAGTCGGTGCATCCGCCGCGA
>JAOAAM010000171.1 GCA_026418875.1 Gemmataceae bacterium
CGTGAAATCCGGCCGCGCTTCCGCGATCAAACCCCGCCCAAAAAGCCGGTTCGCTGACCGCCCGGCAGCCCGCCATCGCCATCCGTTCGTAATCGTCGGTGACGCGGGAAATCATGTGCACATGGGGGTCGATGTAGTCCATTGGCGCGACTCCGGCTGATCCTCTCTCTCGCTCAGTCTACCGCAGGTCGGGGAGGAAAAGAAGGTTGTCTGTCGGATGCGTCGGCGACCGAACAGCCCGTTGCGCGGTCAAGGTATTTCGCCATGCAATCGTGTTGCGAAAGCCGGTACGTCGGTCGGCCAGCGTTGGTTGGCGTTGGCCAGATTTGCGGACGCCCTAAAGCCATCCGAGAAATATAATCCCCGCCATCCCGGTCAGAACAACCGCCGCAACGGAAGGGCACAACGTTCATGACTCACGAACGGGCCGATCTCGACGATCCACGAGACGACGATCCACAACGTAACGAACCGAGAAACGACGATTCACCACACAGCGATCCGCGACACGGCGATCCACGACGTGACAATCCCAGGCGGGACGATCCGCGACATGACCATCCAACCCGAGACTATGTCCGCTGGGGGCTACGGTTGGCCGCTGTGGCGAGTTTCGGCATCGCGGTTTGGGTTCGGCATTTCGGCCGCAACCACGGCTTACCGTCCTTCTCCCGCGATGGGGCACTCGTCTTTACCTTGGTGCTGGCCGCGGTCTGGCTCTTGTCCTTCCTCGAATGGCGTTGGCTTCAGTCCCCTGCCGTCCGCCGGTCCATCTGGTCGCTTCTCGGTGTTGCAGGCCTCGTCCTCCTAACTTACCTCCTCGTTCAAGCGGATTGGATCGGACCCAACGGACAGGCACTTTTCGGAATAGCCTGTTTCCTCGGCTTGGCGGTGAGCGTCTCGTCGCAATCCCAAGCCATCAATTGGCGCACCGTCGGCTGGGGGTTCGCCCTGCAAGTGTTCCTGGCGTTGATAATCCTCAAGTTCAGCCTCCGTTGGGAGGGGGAGACGATCCGCCCGGTCTACGAGCTGTTTCGTGCCGCCGGGGATCTGGTGACGCGATTTCTGTCGTACAGCGATCGCGGGGCGGAGTTCGTGTTCGGCGCATTGGCGGATCGCGGCGGCGCGATGACGCGGTCGTTCGGCCCCGGCGACTCTTACGTCTTCGCCTTTCGTGCCCTGCCGACAGTGATCTTCATCTCTGCATTCTTCACTGTCTTGTACCACATCGGCTTGTTGCCCTTCGTGGTCAAATGGATGGCCCGGGCGATGATGTGGTTCATGCGGACTAGTGGCGCGGAGTCGCTCTCCGCGGCGGCGAATGTCTTCATGGGCCAGACCGAAGCGCCTTTGATCGTGAAGCCATTCATCCCCCGGATGACGTCCTCGGAACTCTTGGCGATCATGGCCGGTGGCATGGCGACCATCGCCGGCAGCGTGATGGCAGTTTACATCGGCATGGGGGCCGACCCCGTGGCGATCCTGGCCACTAGTGTCATGGCCGCCCCCTGCGGGCTGTACATCGCGAAAATCGTCTTGCCCGAGACCGAGACACCCGAAACCTCTGGCTCGGCCCCCGTCTCGTTGGAATCGCCCCATCGGAACATCATCGACGCTTTCTCTGCCGGCGCTTCCGACGGCGTGCAATTAGCCATCAACATCGCCGCGATGCTGATCGCCTTCATCGCTCTCATCGCCATGATTGATTCCGTGCTGGGCTTGCTGCACGACGACCTGTCGCTTCGGCTCATCTTCGCTCGACTGTTCGCACCGGCGGCCATGCTCATCGGCGTCGAACCGGCCGATGTCGAAAAGGTAGGCGGTCTGTTGGGGACGAAGTTGGCGGCAAACGAATTCGTCGCCTACGCCGACCTGGCAAGGGATTACGTGACTCGCGAGGCCGGAACCATTCAGGTCCGTGGAATCAGCGTTCGCTCGTACCAATTGGCAACCTTCGCGTTGACGGGATTCGCCAATTTTGCCTCGATCGGGATTCAACTGGGCGGAATCGGGGCGATGGCTCCGAGTCGAAGGCGCGATTTGGCGCGATTGGGCGGCCGTGCCCTGTTCGTGGGCTTTGTGGCAACCATGCTCAACGCGGCCATCGCGGGCGTCCTGCTGTGACGATCGCGGCGAGGGAACAGGAGTTTCCGGATTCTTGGATTTACCCCGTCGCATCTAGCTTTCCAAGTTTGCGGAATCCGTGCGTTAGCCAGATTTTCCGCTTGCCGTGAATTATCGCGTCAGAATCACGAAGAGGATTTTTCTTGCCGTGCCGATGAATCCAGCGTGAACGGCGACGGCCACCTGCCATGTCAGGCCAGGAGCCGTCGGCCTGAATAACGCCTGTTCGTCCCGCTTTCCCCTTCCCGTGTCAGGAGACACGATTATGAAGCGTCGCTTCCTCTTCGGCATGATGTTGTCCACGTTCATCCCCCTCTCCGTCTTGGCGCAAACCCCCGGGTCGGGCGAGCGGCTGCTGCGGGAGGCGGCCACTTGGGAGGTTCGTCGGCCCGAGCCTCTGCCCGTCACTTTCGACGATGACGACTGGGTCGCAAAAGTCACCGAGGAAGAAACCAGCGTCCGCCCAGCGACCCGGGTCGAGGAGGCGCTTCGTGTGACCGTCCGAGGCCAAAGCCAAGAATTGCCGCCCGCGGATGCCGTCTCTGGTTCCGTCACCTCCGCCCCCGTTTACGCTGGTGTGGGAACCACGCATGAGAGTTCGTGCGGATCATGCAATAACTGCTGGACGCCGCCGCAAAACGGATTTGGCAGCCGAATCCGAAGCCGTGTCCAAAGCGTCATCGGAACCACTGGTCCAATCCGCGAGTGGTTCCGCTGCTTCGAACCGACGGTGTATCACCGCGGCACGATGTCGATCGAATTCGGCTCCAACTACTGGCGCAGCCCCATCTACGTCGAATCCGCCCTCGACACGCGCATGGTGCCCCTGAACACCCGCTTCGGCATCATGTTGAACGAGCCATGCCGTTTCGAGCGTCTGAAGGGCGTCTTCGAGTTGATGGGCGAAGTGGACACCATCCCCATCGTATGGGGCGGCGGTAGCATCATCGTCGGTGGCTCCGGCATCCTGCGCTACCACCTCGTTCGCAATCACCGCCTCGTGCCCTACGTCCATGCCGGTTTCGGTGGCATCTGGACCGACTCGGCCGGATTCGCCAACAGCCCGACGACCTCCAACTTCAACTTCATGTTCCAAGTGGCCTCGGGAAGCCACATCTTCCTGACCAAGAAGTGGGCGCTGTTCTCCGAGACGAGCTACACCATGATCCATCACTTGGGGATCGGTGCGGGACCGGGCTATCACGTCCTGGGCGGCTTGGCGGGGATCACGCGCTACTTCGGCGGGTCCGATTGCTGCCGCCGCTGATCCTTTGGCCTCGACGGGCAAAGTCGGCGAACGGCGTCGCTTCTCAGGTTCTTCACACCCAGGCCGCGGGTTCGACTCCCGCGGCCTAAATTTTTTCCCGCCGTCGGCGAACCTCCTATGGTAACCGCAGCCCTGAATCCCCCAGGAGAGTCTCACATGCGTCGATGCATCTGTCTCGTTGCCTTGCTTGGCTTGGTTGTGCCGGCCGTCGCGGAAGACTCCGATGCCCGCGACATCGTGAAAAAAGCAATCAAAGCAATGGGTCAAACTGAAGACCGATCCGTCAAAGCCGTGACCTACAAGGCAAATGGGACGTTCTACGGGATGGGCATGGAACTGCCCTTCTCGGGAACGTGGACGATCGAATACCCGAACAAAACCCGCATTGAAATCACGGACTTTGTCACGATCGTGGTCGATGGCAAACAAGGCTGGTTGAGCGCCATGGGCGGAACCTTGGACTTGCCCGAGGACCAACTGACCGAGCAACTCGAGTCCATTCACGCCGATTGGGCATCGGAGATCGTGCCATTGCTCGGCAAAGACTTCAAACTGAGCCGGGTCGGCGAGGGCAAAGTGGACGATGTGCCGGTCGTGACGATCAAGGCGTCGTACCCTGGCCGCCGGGACCTCACCTTGCACTTCGACAAAGAAACAAGGTTGTTGCGGAAGCTGGAGCAAAAGGTCAAGGATGATTCCGGGATCGAAGTCAATCAAGAAACGCTGATCCAAGCCTACGGTCAAGCAGGACCGGTCAAAGTGCCGGGCAAATTGTTGATCAAACGCGATGGCCAGAAGTACCTGGAGGCGGAAATCACCGACTACAAGTACCTGGACAAGGTGCCTGAAGACACTTTCCGCCGTCCGTGATCTGGACTTGCTGAAGCATCGAAGCGGGGCAGCGCCTCGCCTTCCCCTTGGGGTACAATCCCAATGCGAAGGTGAGAGGGGCTGCCCATTATGTTGCGCGAAGAGCAGATCGACATCCGCCGACAGCGTGCCAAGGAGGGCACATTCCACATCCAGAAGCTTGGCCGAAACCGCATTTTCAGCGACTACCAAGTCGTGAACCCGACGACGGGAGGCCAGTACCGCGTCTCGATCCGCGGCTTCGACATCGGCGACAACACTTGCACTTGCCCCGACTTCAAGAGCAACACGCTGGGAACGTGCAAACACATCGAGGCGGTGCTGAAGAATCTCGCCGACGAGGCCGGGCCAAACATCCGCCGGCGAAAAGCGGCCGTCACCCAGCCGGAAATTTTTCTGCACTACGGCGAGCAACTCCGGCTTGGTCTGCACCTCCCCCCACGGTATTCCGACTCGTTGGCCGATCTCGCCCGGCGGTTCTTCGATGCAGAAGGCTTTTGGAAGGGGGGCATCGCTTACGACGAACTCATCAACGCGATCCACTCGGTGCCGGAACAGGTGACTGTCCTCTCGGATGCTCTGGAATTTATCGACTGGGAGATCGAACGACAGCGAATGGCCCGCCGCGAGGTCGAGTTGCTCGCCGAGGTTGCGAATCCCGAATCCGAATTCCGGCGGTTGTTGAAGGTGCCGTTGTACGACTTCCAGTGGCGGGGGGCGATCTTCCTCGCCTGCCGGGGCCGATGCATCTTGGGCGACGACATGGGGCTGGGCAAGACGATCCAGACGCTGGCCGCCGTCGAAATCCTTGTTCGAGAGCGGGGGATCGAACGAGTCCTGGTCGTCGCCCCGGCGAGTGTCAAGTATCAATGGGAGACGGAAATCCGCAAGTTCACCGATCGGCCGGTCCAAGTCATCGAAGGGCTGCAAGACGAGCGTCGGCGGCAATACGCCCAATACACCTTCTACCGACTGGTCAATTATGAGCAAGTCCTCCGCGATTGGGATGCGTTGAATGCCTGGTCGCCGGACTTGATCGTCCTCGACGAGGCCCAACGCATCAAGAACTGGGAATCCAAACTTTCCCGCTCCGTCAAGAAGCTGCGGAGCCGCTACGCCATCGTCCTGACAGGCACTCCCCTGGAGAATCGTTTGGAGGAACTGTACAGCATCGTCCAATTCGTGGATGACCGCCGGCTGGGGCCAGCCTTCCAGTTCCTTCACGAACATCGTGTTCTCGACGAGTCGGGGCGTCTTCTCGGCTATCGCAATTTGCACAAAGTTCGTGAGAAGCTCGAGCCGATCCTGCTCCGTCGAACTCGAGCCGACGTGCTCCAGCAACTCCCCGTCCGAACCGAAACGACCTGGCTGGTGGAGTTGTCCGACGAACAGCGGCGGCTCTACGACGAGCAACGCATTGCCTTGGCTCGACTGCTGCAAAAGAAAATTCTCACTGACCTCGACCGACAACGTGTCTTGGCGTGCCTCGCGGCGCTCCGCATGGCGTGCGGCTCGACCTACCTGCTGGACAAAACTTCCGATGTCTCGCCGAAATTGGATGAATTCACGCAACGGCTCCAAGAACTGCTCGAGGATTCCCAACGGAAAATCGTCGTCTTCAGTCAATGGGAGATGCTTCTTGATCGGGCGTCGCAACGGCTGCGTCTGCTCGATGTGCCCCATTGTCTCTTGCACGGTCGAATTCCAGCCCGTGAAAGGCGAAAACTCCTCGATCGCTTCCGCGAGGGTTCCGACACCCGGGTCTTGCTCAGCACCGACACCGGCGGCACCGGGCTGAACCTGCAAGCTGCCGACACGGTGATCAACCTGGAAGTGCCCTGGAACCCCGCCGTCTTGGACCAACGCATCGCCCGAGTCCATCGCATGGGGCAGAGTCGGCCGGTGCAAGTGCTGAATTTCGTCACCAGGGGCACGATCGAGGAGCGGGTAGTGCAGGTCGTGGAGCAAAAGCGTGCCCTGTTCTCCGGCGTATTCACGGGCGACAGCGACGAGGTGCTTCTCGATGCCTTGAGCCAAGAGTCGTTCCTGAACACGGTTCGCGAATTGGTTGGAGAAGTGCCGGAGCCGATGCCGACTGCCTCGGATGCCCGTACCCGGTTGATCTCGGCCAGTGTCCTGCTTCTTGAAGCCATCACCGAACTGCTGGGCGATCGTCCGCCGGACCTGCCCCCGGACGTTGCCGCCCGATTGGGGACTGTTTCCCAGAAGTTGCGGGCACTGGCCGAATGATGGGCCGACCATTTTTTCAGTGTGGTCGGATCGCTGGTCGCCGGTGCCGGCTTACAGCATGACAATCCTGAGAGAAACTCACGGTCAAAGTCCTCGGAGTATGTGATGCGTTGGACACGGTTGGATCACTGCTCGGTCATCATCACGGATGTGGCCAAGGCACGATGGTTCTATCGGGAGGTGCTCGGGTTGACGGAGATTCCCGCTCCCAGAACCTTTGACTTTGTCGCACTTTGGTTCGACTTGGGCGGAGGGCAGACGCTGCATCTGTTGTTGAAGCCGCAGCCGGACTCCATCAGCCCGCGTCACTTCGCTTTGCATGTCGAGGATGCAGCCAGCGCTCGTGAGGAACTGAGACGCCACGGCATCCCGATCGAGGAAACCACGCCGATTCCCCATTGCGACCGTTTCTTCGTCCGCGATCCCGACGGGAACCGCATCGAGATCATCCAATGGTTACAACCCTACGACCCGCTGCGAGATGGCCGCTATCGCGTTTGAGCGGCGTCGGAGTTGAGAATCACGGCTGCTCCACGAATCATGCCGGGGCTAGCTCAATAGCGGAGGCGCCAGCGGAGGACAGCACCATGGGTGACCAGGTCGGCCGGGGAAGCAGAACCGACGCTGCCGACCCCCCACCAC
>JAOAAM010000196.1 GCA_026418875.1 Gemmataceae bacterium
CGACCACCCCGCCCGTGCCGCCCTCTCGCACAATTCGTCGGTCAGATCCAGGATGCGTTGCTCCAGGTTGCCCACGCCAAAGCGGAGGAGCAACTCCAAACTCGCCCCGAAAGCGTGAATCCCGGCCACGTTCGCTGCCCCGCCCTCCCAACGATCGGCGGTGGGCTTCAGGCGGAAGTCGATCCGGCTGAACTCAAAAGGCTGCACCACGCTGTTCCAACCCACGCTGATCGGGTGCAGCAGGTCGATCAAGTCGGAGCGAATCCAGAAAATGCCGATCCCCTCCGGGCCTAAGAGCCACTTGTGACTGTCGGCAGCGAGGAAATCGACGGGACAGCGTTGAACATCCAGCGGCAGCACCCCCAAACCTTGGATGGCATCGACGAAGAAGTAGATGCCCCGCTCCCGACACAGGCTGCCCACCGTCTCCAGGTCGTTGCGGAAACCGCTGGCAAATTCGACGAAGCTCAGGCTGACCAGCCGGGTGCGAGAATCGATGGCGGATCGAATGTCGTCGATGAGGATGCGGCTGCCCCGGCTGGGGACTCGACGGCATTCGACCCCGCGATGAGCCTGGTTCATCCACGGGTACTGGTTGGCGGGATATTCCTCGGCGGCGAAGACGACATTGTCGCCCGGCCTCCAGGGGAAACCCTCGGCCACGAAGTCGATCCCCTCGCTGGTGTTCTTGACAAAGGCGATCTCGCCCGGCTGGGCATTCAGCAACCGAGCGGACAAGGCACGGACTTCGGCGATGCGTTGCGACCAGCGCCGGAACGACGACACGCCGTGATCGCGCAGGTCGTCGGCGTATTCGGTAATGGCCGCGGCGGTCGGTGCCGGCAACGGGGAGACCGCCGCATGATCCAGGAATGCCCATTTCCGGGTGACAGGCATCTCGCGGCGAAACTCGTCCCAATCGACCATGACCCGGCTCCAGCGTCCCCTGATTGTCGCCGATCTCCCCAAAAATTACAATCGACCAGCAAGCGACCATGGCGGCTGGTGTTCGAGTCGATTTTGCAGCCAACTCTTCAAGAAGGAAATCCCGTGCTCTTCGATCGCCAATACGAGACCCCCTTCGACCTGCGTTTTCGACTTTTCGGTACGCCGGTCCGGGTCCATCCTTTCTTCTGGCTGATCGTCACGTTCCTGAATTTCGACCTGATTCGCTTTGGCCTTCATGTTTTGTTGCTGTGGGTGGCCTGCGTCTTCGCCTCGATTTTATTGCACGAGATGGGCCACATCTGGATGGGCCGACTCTTCGGCACCCGGGGCCAGGTGGTGTTGGCGGGGATGTTCGGCCTGGCCTTCGGGGCGACGTATGGCATCCCCGAACGCAGCAAACGCATCCTGGTCTACCTGGCGGGTCCGGGAATCCAGCTCGCCTTCTTCGCGGTGCTTCTGTTGGGGTTGAACTTGATCCGCCCGCCGTTGGCCATCCCCGACGAAGCACGGTCCGAGTTGACTTTGTCGCGCCAGTTTTACTTGCTGTGGTATACGCCGGAGGAATGGCCCGAATTGCTGCAATTGACCGTTCACTTCCTGCTCAGCATCAACTGGTGGTGGCCGATCATCAATTTGTTGCCGATCTGGCCCCTGGATGGCGGTCAGGTCAGCCGCGAACTGTTCACGGGGTACGATCGGGTGTATGGCGTGCGGAATTCGCTGGCGCTGTCCTTTGCCGCCGCCGTGGTGGTGACCGTCAACGCACTCTCCGCGGCGATGCAGGGGCCGACGATTCCGTATCTGCCGACCGGCGACCGCTTTTTCATCTTCTTCTTCGGCATTTTCGCCTTCGAGAGTTTCATGCTGCTTCGCCTGGAAAATTCGCGGTTGCAGTCCGACTGGGTGGGCAGCGGCAGCGAGGAGCGCATGCCCTGGGAGCGCGACCCGGACGAATGGAAAAATGGCTAGCCCGGGTTGCTTGCATCCCCGCCTTGGCTCTGCCACAATGCCAGTAATCGCCATTTCCCCCAAGCGAGACACCCATGCCGCAAGCGATCGTTGACCCCGGCGAACTTCGCCGCTTCGCCAATAACTTGAAACGGTTCCTCGGCGATCTTCAGGATAGCTTGTCCGCCCTGCACGGGCAGGTGAACGCTCTGGGCGACACTTGGCGCGATCAGGAACACGCCAAATTCCGGGAAGAATTCGATCAGACAATGCAAGTGTTGGCCCGGTTCATCCGAGTGGCCGATGAACACGTCCCATTCCTCCTGCGTAAGGCCGAGCGCATCGAAGAATACCTGCAACAGCGTTGAATTATGAACTCTCCGGCAGTGAGCGTTGGGCGTTGAGCGTTGGGCGTTCGATATTGAGCGTTGGCAATAGACCGTTGAGCGTTGGGCGTTGGGCGTTGGGCGTTGAGCGTTGAGTGAGGCCGAACATGCATTTCGCCGCCGACGTCAAGTCGTTGGAAGACGTTCGCGACCTGCACGCTTTGGTGAACAAGTTCCGCACCGACGCCCAAGACGCCTTGGCCTCGGTCGACCTCGCCATCCGGCGGGCATCGGACTACCTCAGCGACCAGTTGACCTTCTGGCGTGCCGCCGTCCGCAAGTGCGAAGAGGAAGTGTTCCAGGCGACGCAGGAATTGAGGCAGCGGCAATACGTCGGTTTCGACGGTCGCGTCCCCGACACCACGGTGCAAGAGAAAAACTTGCAACGGGCCAAAGAACGGCTCCGTCACGCCGAAGAAAAAGTCGCGACGGTTCGACGCTGGATGACCCGACTACCCAAGCAGGTGGCCGAGGTATATGACGGCCCGGCGCGTCAGTTGGCAGCGACGTTGGAGTCCGAGTTGCCCCGGGCGCTGGCGGTGCTGGAGAACCGCATCCAAGCCTTGGAGGCCTACATCGGGCTGAGCGTTCCGAGCGCTCCGCGTGAAGGTCCATCGTCGTCCCCCCTGTCTTCGGATGCGGTACCGACACCGTCGCCGTCACCCACCGCCACCGTCGCTCCGGGTCCGTCGCCGGCACCATCGGCGTCGCCATCCGCCTCCATCGCTTCGGATGCGGCACTGGCACCATCGCCACCGTCGTCGGCCTCCATCGCTTCGGATCCGTCGCCGGTGCCATCGCCGGAGGAGGCCAAGCCATGATGCTTTCGACGGCCACCGGGCGCGGTCGGCTCTATAGTTCGCTCAAAGATCTCCGCCTTCGCTGGGAGGAGGTGCGGCAGGGTTGGAACGACCCGGTCAGCCGCGACTTCGAGGAGAAACTTCTGGAACCCCTGGCTGCTCAAGCTCAGGCTGCCCTGCGCGCGATGGATCAACTATCCCTGATCCTGCACCAGATGCAGCAAGAGTGCGCATGACGGCTCCTGCCTGCGACGTCTTCCAGGGGCGGGCTGATGATCCACGGCCGCAGGACCACCTAGGATTCACACCATGACTTCACCCCTCTGGCACGATCGTCAGCGTCAATGGATCGACGACCTGCTGCGACTCGTCCGCTGGCGGCACGAGCGGCAACGAGAGATCGAGAATTGGGCCGCCGCCGAGCGCCAAGCCGCAGAGCGTGACGTCCAATCCGCCCGGCAGGCGATTCAAAAGCGACGCAACGACGCTTTGGGGAAAGCCGACGTCGAAGCGCGGTTGGATCAGGAAAGCATCCTGGAACATTTTGCGGCCGAGTCGAAAGCGGAGGAAGAGCGGTTCGCCCAAGCCCGACGCCGTGTCCTCGAGGAGATGGAAACGAGGGAGGAAAAACTCCGCGAGCAACTGCAAGAGCGAGTCTGGACGGCCAACTCGTTTTTCGATGCCGGCGAGAAAGAAGCTCGTAGCGAGATGCAGAAATACAAGCAGCAAGCCCGCGAGGCAGCCGAACGGGCCGATCAACTCTGGCAGGCAGTGGAAGCGTGGCTGCGTGAGCGGGGGGTCGCCATCGATCAGATCCTCTCGCGGCGGCCGGCGACGATCTCCGCCGAGTCGACGGCCGAATGCAAACAAATCATGCTAGCGCAACTCGAGGCCGCTCGCCTGGCGTTCGAGCGGCTCCAGCGTCTGATCGCCCCCAAGCTCCTGCCCCTCTCGGTCGGGGCAGTGCTCTACGCCTTGTTCGTCCTGGTGTGC
>JAOAAM010000265.1 GCA_026418875.1 Gemmataceae bacterium
TATAAGAGACAGGGACATGGCACTTGGCGCAATTGTTCTTGTACACAACTCGACCGGCCTCGACATTCCCTTGCCGCTTGGTGACCGGCAGGAGTTCGTCGAGCACTTTTTGCCGATCCGGGTTGGGCAACCCCCCGCCCCGGCTGAGCAGAGTCCGAGCGCGGTCAGCGATGGCACGGTCGGTGTGACGAGCCAGTGCCTCGCGTTGGTCCAAGGCCAGGTCGGCGAGGCTAATCGATCCTTGTTCCAGCCCGTCGAGCAATACCTTCGTCGCGTCAATCCGACTCAACAGGGCACGCACGGCAGCAGCTCGTGTTACTGGGGACCAGGAATTGGCTCGCTCTACCATCAACTGCGCCCCCACCCGCTGGCTGCTAAGCGCCTCCAACACCGCCTCGTTCAAAGCGGGCGAACTTTGCGGGGTGATCACCTGAAGCAGTTCCCGGGCTGTCGCCTCATCGATCGGGAGGATCTCCGCCAATTGCCGAACGGCGGCGATGCGCTGCGACTCCGACTTGTCCGCATCGCCGATGACGGCCAGGAGCGAGCGGCTGATCGCGGCGGCCTGTTCCGCAAATTTCCGACTGCCCCAGGCATTGCTCAACCGCAGCAAGGCGGCTTGCCCCGCAGGAGTGGCTTTCGGGAACAACTGGAGGAGAGCTTCTTCGACCGCGGCAGGCAACTCAAGGGGGCTGCCCTTCGGCCAACCCTTGGCATAGGAGGACAGGATCACTTCGGTGGTCTTGGCGTTTGTTCGCGCCAGGTTTTCGAGGAGGGGTTTACTGAAAACAAGACCACTCCGTGCTGCGTGCTCGGCCACCACGCTGACGACCTCCCTTGCCTCGTTGCCCAGGTTCGTGGCCGATGTGACGGCTTCCAGGAATCGCATCTCGTTCCGAGCGGCGGCGGCGATCAATCCGTCACGCAGCCAGCGATCGGCGATGACCGTCGGCTCGACGCAGAGCCGGGCCAGGGCCTCGGCCGCTGCCGCCGAGGGCGGAAGTTCGGCAAGGGACTGGAGTGCCGCCAAGCGAACCTGCGGATCGGTGTCGCCCAGCAGGCCGGACTCGAGCACCACTTGGAGCGAAGTTTCATCCCGTGGCAGCACCAAGACCGCATTCCGGCGCAGCGAGGCGTGTCGGCTCTTGAGTGCTGCGGCCAGCAGAGGACGATACGCAGCCGGATCGGCACCGCGCCACTGTAGGCCATGCAGCGCCCCCAAAGCCTGGACGGCCCCAAGGGCCGACCGCTCGTCGCCATCGATCCCCGCTCGAACGAGATCGAGCAGGGAGTCGGCCCCGATCGCCACTCGCCCCTCGACCAAGAGCCGCTGGGCGTGAAGTCGGTGCATCTGATTGTCGCTGGTGAGCGTGCGGAGTACGTCGGCGGGGTCGGCAGGATTCCATCCGGATGGCGTCTTCGAATGCGGCGTCGTCGCAACGACTCGGTACACCCGGCCGTGTTTCTTGTCGCGCAGGTCGGTCTCGTAGGCATTCCCTTTCCCGGTGCGGAACCCCGGGGGGGTGGGGTTGTGCTGCACGATGAAGTTGTACCAGTCGAGGACCCAAACGTTTCCATCCGGCCCGACTTCGGCCATGATCGGCGCGCACCACTCGTCGTCACTGGCCAGCAGGTTCCCCCAATAACGGGCGCGGAACCCGGCACCGTCGGCACTAAGTTGGAACATGGCGACGAGGTGGCCGGTCGGCTCGCAAACAAATTGCACGCGGTTCCAATAGTCCGGCGGATAGTTGCGTGCGGTGTAGATCGCCGAGCCGGCCGCCGCCGTGAAGCCGCCATGCCAATCCACTTGCCGAACCTTGTCCGTGATCGGTTCGAAATGATTGTCCGGCGCGATGTTTTGCAGCACCGTCGAAGACCAACCTTTGACCGCCTCGTAGTAGCGATTGGCCAGGGGCATGAACACGCTCGGGCAGCCGTTGGCCGTCGAACCGAATAATAGCCCCTCGTCGCTGATGCCGACACCCCAAGAGTTGTTATTCGTGCTGCGCAGGAATTCGAGTTTCGTCACGACAACACTGCCCGGGGACGAGTTCGGAGACAAGTTCGGGGACGAGTTCGGAGACGAGTTCGAGGCCGACTCGACTTTGAAGCGGAAGAAGCCTTGGCTGAAGCGGTGCGCTTCGCCGCCCACGGTGCCCCGGAACCCGGAGTAGCCGACGATCCCGTAAATCCAATTATCCAAGCCGTAGCGGAGATTGCTCGGCCCGGCGTGGGTGTCTTGCGTGCCCCAACCAGTGAAGAGCACTTGCCGTTGGTCGCAGACATCGTCGCCGTCCGTGTCACGTAGAAAGAGAGTGTGAGGGGCTTGCGCAACGATGAGACCGTCCCGATAGCGAAGAATGCTCGTGGGAATACTCAACTTGTCCGCGAAAACGGTGACCCGATCGCAGGCACCGTCGCCGTCGTCGTCATGGCAGATGACGATTCGGTCGCGCCCCTCGCCCTCGGGTTGGAGCTCGTTCGGGTAGTCGTAGGTCAGCGCCAGCCACAAACGCCCCCGCTCATCCCAGGTCATGCAGATCGGCTTGCCCCCGCCGAGCTTCGACTCGTCCACGAACAATTTGAGATCGAATTCCGGCGGCGTGGTGATGTGTTTCATCGACTCTTCCGGCGGCAGCGGCTTTTGCATCTGCTTGATCGGTTCGCCGGTCACACCCCACCGATCGCTCTTCGGGTAGAACGGGACGTTCGCCGGAACATACTCGAATGGCTTGACGTCCTTGGGCAACGGTTTCAGCGCGACTTTGTCCCGATAAGTTGGAGCACGGGCGGGGTCGTCGCCGCACGCCCAGCGGATGCCCCGCTCGACCAGGTTGTGAAATCCCGGATGGCCGAAGGTCCGGTGATCATGGCCCCACGCCGTGTAAAAAACACGCCCCCGACCGTGGGTTCGGACCCAAGTCCACGGCTCGTCTTCCCGTTTTTCCAGAATGACGCGGTCCTTGTCGTTGTGGTGCGTGTGGACGTAGGTCTCATCCCAACTCTCGAATCCGCCGAATCCCCGCATGATCGGGTGGTCGGGTGCGACGATCGACGTGCGGAAGATGCCCGCATCGTGACGCTGGAACTGTGCCCCGACCAATTCGATGTAGCGGGGTGAATTGCGAAAGCAGTACGACGCACAATGGACGGGGATAAAGCCCTTTCCGCCGGCCACGAAGTCGAGAAGGGCCTTCTCCTGGTCCGGTGTGATCTCGTCGATATTGGCGTAGATGAGCAGACCATCGTAGTCCGCGAGGACCCGAGGCCTGAGGACGTCAGCCGACTCGGCGTAGGTGAGGTGGATGCCTCGCGGCAGCAAGGCAGCGTGCAACTGGCGGAAGCGGTCGGCAGGGCGATGCGGGCCTCGATCACCTAAGAAAAGAATTTTCAAAGGCTTCGGCTCCGCGGCAGGAGCCAGCCCCCACCCCGAACAACCCGCCAGGATGAACAGCAACGAACGCAGCACACGCATAAGCCACCACTTGATTTGGATTCTCGGCCAAGCGATTCCGCTATTTTATGATCTCCGTCGCCGACGCCGATGATTCACGGTCGTCGTCACGGCGGAACTTGGAACCACGGAACTTGGAACCATGTAACTTGGAACTCCGGCGCGAGCGATCCGTTTCGCTTCGTGAACCGAAACGCCGTTCGGAACGTCGAAGGCGTACCCGCCCTCCGGGCCGGTATGCTATAGTTCGATGGACCTTGAAACCGGCGCGGCGACGCGGAATTCCCCCTATCCGGAACTTCTGGAGACGACCCGTCCATGACTGCAAGTTCCCCCCGTCGCGTGATGACGATTTTCGGGACGCGGCCCGAGGTGATCAAACTGGCACCTGTGATCCACGAGTTGCAGAAAAGGTCGCAGGAATTCCAGGTCACCAACGTCGCCTCCGGGCAGCACACAGAACTTCTGGATCCATTCGTCAAACTCTTCGATCTACCGATCCACCACCGCTTGGACGTGTTCACTCCCGGCCAATCGTTGAACACGCTGTGTGGTCGGATGGTCGCTGCTTTGGATCCGATCCTCGAGATGATTGCCCCGGAGGTTGTGTTGGTGCAAGGCGACACGACGTCGGCGCTGGCGGGTGCTTTGGCTGCCTTCCATCGCCGCATCCCGGTGGGTCACGTCGAAGCTGGACTGCGCAGCGGCGATCCCGCCCGGCCCTTCCCCGAGGAAATGAACCGCCGTTTGATCACGCGGTTAGCCCAATGGCATTTCGCCGCCACCCCGCGCAACCGCCGCAACCTGCTGGCCGAGGGCATCGACCGCGGATCCATCGCCGTGACCGGAAATCCCGTCGTCGATGCCCTGAAGACCATCCTCCACCGCCACCAGCGCTCGCCCCGGTTGAGCGATCTGCTCACGCGGACTCAGGGCATGCGACGGCTCGTCGTCACCACACATCGACGAGAGAATCTCGGACACGAAATGGCCACCAACCTGCAAGTGTTGGCCGAATTTGTGGAACAACACAGCGACGTCGCCCTGATTTTCCCGGTGCATCCGAACCCGGCCGTGCAGCAGACGGCCCGAGAAGTTCTCGCCGGTCGTGAGCGAGTCTGGCTGACCGAACCGCTGGATTACCTCGATTTCATTGGTTTGCTCGCCGACAGCTGGCTGATCGCGTCCGACTCGGGCGGCATCCAGGAGGAGGCCCCGACGTTGGGCAAGCCCCTGCTCGTCTTGCGCGACGTGACCGAGCGGCCCGAGGCGGTCGAGTGCGGCATTGCCCGTCTCGTTGGCGGTTCGCCCCAACGACTTCGTGCCGCCCTGAACGACATGTACTGGCAGCGGGAAAATTCCTTCCACGCCGTGCCGAACCCCTTTGGACAAGGCGACAGCGGCCCACGAATCGTGCAGGCTTTGGCCGACTTTCTCAGGCTGCCCACGCCCTTGCCCGAGGGTTTTGACCTCGGTTCCAAGCAGGGGACGATGCGTGCCCCGGCACGATCCGCCCCGATTTAGTTTGGCTCCTTCGAGAATATCGCCCCATGCAAACGCCGGAAACGACCCCGACCGAAAACAAGCGGCACCTGCTCACCGTCGCCCTTGAGGACTACTTCCAGGTCGGGGCGTTCCGCGGCATGATTTCACGTGGGCAGTGGTATCGCTTCGAGACCCGTTTGGAGCAAAACACCGATCGTGTGCTCGCGTTGTTGGATCGGTATCAGATCAAAGCCACCTTTTTTGCCCTCGGCTGGATCGCGGAACGCTACCCCGAACTGATCCGCCGAGTCGCCGATCATGGGCACGAGATTGCCAGCAAAGGGTTTTATCATCGGGGCATTCGGCACATGTCCGCCGAGGAGTTCCGCGATGAACTCGGGCGATCTCGTGAGGCCTTGGAGCAGGCCTCGGGGCGAAAAGTCCTCGGATACCGCCTCGCCGACGGTTGGCTCCGGCCCGAAGACTTGTGGGCCTTGGACGTCCTCGCAGAGTTGGGATTCGCCTACGACTCCAGCATCTGTCCTCTGGGCCGACGATTCGTCCGCGAACCGTGGCGACGCTTTGCGCACCGCCACTCGACCAGCGCGGGGGCGATCTGGGAGTTCCCCATCTCGTGCGCTCGTATCTTAGGGTGGCAGGTGCCGATCGCCGGAGGGAACTATTTCCGCCAATTTCCGCAATCGTGGATGCGGCGGGCCGTCGCTCGGTGGGACCGCTGTCAGCCAGCGCCTCTGGTGATGTACTTC
>JAOAAM010000312.1 GCA_026418875.1 Gemmataceae bacterium
TTTGAAGCGGGCAGTCCGCCTCGACTCCGCCATCGCCAACCCAGTTGGCGCTCGCTGGTTTGGGTGGGGATGGAACCTCCGGGTGATGCCCGGTGCTCGGCCACCCTGGAATGGCGTGAAAACCTCCGCTATGCTGGCAAGCGACCACCGCCTCGGGGATTCCCTCTTGAGCTTTCGCCATGATCGCAGAGTTTTTTGCCGGCCTCGTGGTCGCAGCGTGCGCCGCCAAGCAAGTCGGGGAAGTTGTTGAAGGCGTGGCCTTCGTGGTCCGTGTGGCCCGCAACGTGTGGGAGTGGCTTCGCGATCGTCACGGGGAGAAGTCGGGAGCGACGGCTTCAGAAGCCATCCGCCAAATCGTGGCGGCCGACCCAGCAACCCTGAACGAGCAAGCAAGGCAAGCCGTCGAGCAAGAGGCTGGCAGCCTACCCGCCATCGAACGTGAAGTCTTGTTGGATTACCTGACCCAAGTTCCCGGGCGAGTTCGCGCCACCTTCAGCCGACCCGAAGACCCGGAAGGGAAGACGGTTCCCGCGGCGTGGACCATCCGCAGCAGCGACGACCTTTTGCCGTTCCTGCCCCCGCGGCTACCGGAGATTCGGCCCGGCGACAGTCCTGCGGGCGCTCCTCAGTGGGAACTGGTCGAACGTTTGGGCAGCGGCGGCTTCGGCGAAGTCTGGAAGGCACGCCATCGACAGAGCGAGCGTCAACTGACTGCGTTCAAGTTCTGCCTCGACCCCGCCGCCCAGCGCGACTTGCTCGCCCATGAGTTGCGCTTGATCGAGACGGTGCAGCAGCATTTACGCGACCATCCCCACATCGTTCGGCTGATCGACTTCGACTTGGCGGCGGATCGCCCTTGGTTGCGATACGAGTTCATTCTGGGACAGGAACTCGGTCGATGGCTCAGAAC
The DNA here is from genome assembly GCA_026418875.1 of Gemmataceae bacterium. Lineage (GTDB taxonomy): Bacteria > Planctomycetota > Planctomycetia > Gemmatales > Gemmataceae > CAKZUU01. The sequence goes on from JAOAAM010000312.1 coordinate 911, forward strand.
CCAGCCTTCGGATCCCAACAAACGTGAGGAAATCGTTCGCGACATCCTTCACACGTTAGCGCAAACACTCGCTCCGTGCCATGCGGGCTTTGATGCCGAAGACGGCCGTCGGGTGCGGATCGTGCACCGGGATCTGAAGCCTGAGAACGTGTTGATTGATTCGCGGGGTCAGTTGAAGGTCGCGGACTTTGGCATCGGTCAAGTTCAGTCGAGGCAGGCGCTGGCACAAGCGGACGAGTGGACACGCTACAGCCGGGTAGGAACTGGCTTGTCCATTTTGGCCAGTGCGTTCACCCCGTTGTACGCATCGCCCGAACAGCGGCGGGGCGAGCCACCCGACCCAACCGACGACGTGTATGCTTTGGGGGTCCTGGCTTATCAGATGTTGGTGGGAAATCTGCGGGCAGAGCCTGGGCCTGACTTGGACGACGAGTTAAAAGACTTGGGGATTTCGGAGTTGATTCGGCAAGTGCTACGGAAATCCTTGGCGGCGCGCCGCGAGAGGCGCTGGCAGGATGCAGGTGCATTGTCGAGCGCCCTACGGCAAGGAGGGAAAGCAGCCGCTCCCTCCCATGGATCGAGGCGCGAAGTGTCTGCTAAAGACTCGCCACCGTCACCTATTCCCGGCAGTCCTCCAGTGACACATCGCGTGCAGCCGACGGACGACCTCGCAGCGGTTGTCGCTCGCTTGCCTGAGGGGGCCGTGGTGGAATTGGAAGCTGGCACCTACGAACTACGCGAACCGCTCCGGATCGACAAATCATTGACGTTGCGTGGGCCGGATCGGGATCATTGTGCGATTGTCAGCGCCGCGCCTGAGGCGG
>JAOAAM010000361.1 GCA_026418875.1 Gemmataceae bacterium
GAACGGGAATGGCCGTCTTCGCTTGTGGACCCAACCGAGCCACGGCCCAAACCGCCTCCCGGCGAACCGACCGTCGGGGGTGTTTCATCAACTCCGTCAGAAGCGAGAGGGCCTCCAGACCCATTTGACCCACGGCCCTGGCCGCCGAGGCCAAGGTCTCGGTCTCGCTGGTATGGAAAAGTTCTCGAAGATGCGGCAGGGCGTCGCAAGCCAACGGACCCAATCGCCCGAGTTCATGGATCGCCGCTTGCCGCTTGGATGCATCTTTCAAATCGGCAATCAGTTGCGGCAACGGATCGTCGATCAGGGTCGAGTCATTCCCGAACAGTTGGTCCGACTCGAAGGGGCGAGCATTGGCGGTTTGCATCAGTCTCACGCTTTTTTGGGAACGACTGGGAAGCGTTCCCCTAAGATGGAAGTAGCATCCGCGGCGGAGGACTGCCAAAAATTTTTCCGGCGAGATGCGTGGGTCTGTCTGTCCGCATGGCCAGGAGAGGGAAATTGAGTCAGTCAACCGATCGGTCTAGAACGATGCGTGGAACCCGTGGGTTGAATCCGTCGTCGCGAACGGCGGTGGCGGCGTTGATGATCGGTGCCGCTCTGTCCATGCCGGATGGATCGAGCGCGACCGCTCGACCCGTGGAGCGGACGATCGCGGATGTCCAACGTTATTGCAGTGCCTGCTGGCGAAACGCCCGGCTACCCATCGACTCTTGGAATGATTGCACCCAGGAAGTGCTGTGCCGACTCATCCAGACGATTCCGGTGCAGCGCTGGGATCGATTGCTCGAGGCCGACGGCGAGGAGCGCCGGGAGTTCGTCCGGGCGATCGACGCCGTTCGGAAGCGGTCGCAACGCTCGCGGAAGTGGACCCCACTTAGCGAAGAGCTTGCCGATCGCTCTGCCCGAAATCACCGAGAGATCGACGAGTTGCGCGATGAAGTGCAACGCGCCCGGGATGTCCTCTCGCCACGGCAGCGACGGATTGTCCAACTCGCGGCTGAGGGGTATTCGGTGCGAGAAATTGCCGATGTGCTGAATCTGCCCCCCGAGCGGGTCAGCGACGAGAAGTACAAAGCGATCAACAAACTCCGGCAGGCGATTGGGGTGAATTGCTGACGACTTGATCACCGGAGGGTCGAACGGGCAACGGCGGACCGGACGGTTGTCCCGCCGAATGAGCGGGCGCTTGGTCGAACGCTTGCCCAGACGATTGTCCTGACGGTTGCTCCGACGATTGTTCCGACGGTTGCTCCCACGATTGTCCCGAAGATTGCCCGGGCGACCCTCCCAACGACTTCCCGGACGATTCCTCCGGCGACCCGCACCGCCGTCCGACACGTCCCCGCCGCAGTCTGTCCGCGTTCACGATGCACTCGCGGATGCGATCGGCGAGCAAGCTCAACATTGCATCGCGGGGCAATCTGGCAAGCGACTCGCCGTCGATCGGGCGACCCACGCTCACGGCAACTCGCGCCGGATTCCACGGCAGGAAGGGGGGCGCGAATCGCATCCAGCGACGGTGCCTCGACCAAGCCTCGTACGCACCGGCAATCCCCACTGGCACCACCGGGCAGCGAACCTCGCGGATAAGGAGGGTGACGCCCGGTTTCAACGGCGCTAGTCTCCCATCGCGACTCCGTTCGCCCTCGGGGTAGACGAGGACGACATGCCCCTGCCGCAGTTCCTGAAGGATGCCGCTCAGTCCCGCTCGACTGAATCCGACATTGTCCACGGGGACGGTCCCGAAAAACGTCATCACTGGCCCGAGGATCGGGACATCAAACAGCGTCTTGCGGGCGAGGAAGTGAATTCGCCGAGGGCAAGCCAACCCCATGAACGGAATGTCAAGGTAACTCTGATGATTGCCCACGAGCAAGACGGGGCCTGTGGGCGGGACGTGGTGGGAGCCTTCAAAGCGGAAGGAATGGGTGAACACCGCCAGCATGTGCAGCGGCGGATACAACCCGAGATAACACCAATCACTCAGCGATCGTGCCATGATCGTACGTGCTCTTCCATGAGCGAGACGACTTCGTCCACGGTCCGGCTGGTTGTGTCGATCAAGATGGCATCCGGCGCGGGGATCAACGGTGCCATCGAACGGTTGGAGTCACGCCGGTCGCGCTCTTCCTGCTCGGCGAGGATTTCCTCGGTGCGGCGAAAGATTCCTCGCGTGGCCAATTCGCGGCGCCGGCGTTCCGCCCGCTCGGCCGGTGTCGCCGTGAGGAAAAACTTGACCTCCGCTTGGGGGAACACGACGGTGCCCTGGTCGCGTCCTTCGGTGATGATGTTGCGGTTTCGGCCGGCGGCTCGCTGAAGCTCCATGAGGAACCGGCGAACCGCGGGCACGGCCGCCACCCGGCTGGCTGCCTGAGACACGGCCGGTTCACGGATGGCCTCGGTGACTTCTTCATCATTCAGCCAAACTCGCGGCCCGTCGACCCGGATGCGGAGATCGCGGAGCAGGCTTTGCAGCGCGGTCTCATCGTCGGGCGAGGCTTGTTTCCGCAGGACCGCCAGTGCCACGGCCCGATACATGGCACCGGTGTCCAACACGTCGAAACCCAAGCGAGCCGCTAGCAATCGCGCCGCAGTGCTCTTACCCGTGCCGGCCGGTCCGTCGATCGTGATGATCATGAGCCAAGCTGCCTGACGGGGCACGTCGTCACGGGTGGATATTCGCCGTGAAAACTCGACCGGCGACCATGCTGCGCGTCCGGGGCAGCGGGTCGATCCCGACGACCTGATACGTGAACGTGCCGGCCGGCACGGTGACGTCGATTTGCTCGCCGGGCATCAGGAAGTACGACACACCGTTCACCCGCACTTCTTGGATCGTGGTCAGCTGATTAATCAGGCGTAATGCGCCGGTGGTGGGCCGTAGTTCATCGCGCAGGTTGGGGTCGGGGCGGAGGGATTCGCGCCGGGTGCCTGGTGACATCGGCAAGCGATTGGCCGTCGAAGCGGAGCCACCCCGCTCATTGGCTTGCAGCTGCTCCCGCAATCGAGCGACCTCGCTCTGGAGCGACTCGATTTGCGTGCGCATGTGCCAAGAGTCGGCGAGGACGGTCTGATTCGCTTCCATGCGAGCCGCTTGGGCTTTCAATGCGGAGATTTCGCTTTGCAAATCCGCGATTTTCTGACTGAACTCGCGCTGCAAATTTTCGATCAACTGTTGCGGGGTTGGTGGCGGAACAGGATCGGCTGCTGCCGACACGGCCACCGAAACCGTCATCCAACCCATGATTAACCAAGTCCGTAACATGGCTTGGCTCCTCCGTACGATGTTCACCGTTCTTTTAACGGATATTCAGAACACTCCCGAACAGGTGATGGCTTGCTGGCGTTTTTTCGAGTGCCTGACTATCTTTCAGGCTACGAAGCAACCTATGGGACCGCAAGAACTTTGACGCATTCAGGATTGATGCTGAAATCGGAATCACGGTTCGGCGAAATTCTAAGTAACGGGATTGGCGCGACTTCGTTGGACCACGAGATGGCAAGGGATGGGGAGGTTCGACCCTCTTGCTATAATCTGAGCGAGGACAGCGGCAGGCGGCCCACGACGTTTCGCGTCGCCCTTCTCTTTGCAG